>PATH01000003.1 GCA_002712325.1 Acidimicrobiaceae bacterium
GTTTCTGGCCCCTAGCATTTATAGCTTTTGCCATGCTTGATCAAATCCTGAAAGAAACTCATGGAACAAAATCTAGATTCTTTACGGGATTTGGCTTTGCTGTTGGATGGCTTTTCCCAGGGACGTTCTGGATGATTACATTAACAGTTCCAGGTTACTTCGTTCAAGGTTTCCTATTCAGTGGATTCTATGCACTTTCCACTTGCCTGATTCCAAGGAGCATGCACCGTTTAATTGCTCTACCGGCAGCGTTCACATTGATTGAAGCTATTCGGTATCGCTGGCCCTTTGGAGGTGTTCCTTTAGCAACTATTGCCATGTCTCAGAGCGACAGCCCATTCGGGCAGACCGCGAGAGTACTCGGTCNATTATTTCTCACAGCTTTCGTCATTATTTGCGGAATGGCATTTGCGATGCTTTGGGAAAAGAAATGGAAGCATACAGGTGTGATCGTGTCAGTCCTTCTTCTCATTTGGGGTCTCAGCACAATCGCTCCGAAAGGGTCTGCTATTTCTACAATTGATGTTGCAATTGTTCAGGGAGGAGGCGAACAAGGAACACGTGCCATAAACACAAATGAGCGTGAAGTTTTTGAGCGTCATGTTGAGGCGACCGGTTTAATCCAAGGGAATCCAGATATTGTTCTTTGGCCTGAAGATGTTGTTAACCTCCGCCAGTTATTTACTGATTCGCCTGAGCGTTTGGAATTAAGTGCCCTCGCTCAAGATTTAGATACATGGCTACTTGCAGGAATCTTTGAGCGNCTAAATGAAACTTCTAACGCAAATGCAACAGTTGCNATTGGCCCAGATGGAGANATCTACGATAGGTACGATAAAGTTCGGTTGGTTCCTTTCGGGGAGTATGTTCCCCTTAGGTCTCTCATTGAGCCGTTTGCCCCTGAATATTTACCAGTTCGCGATACCGTTCCCGGTACTGGGCCGCCGAATCTGGCTTTGCAACTCAGGGATAACGCTATTGATTCAGGAATTTCTATTTCATGGGAAATTTTCTTTGAAGACCGAGCAAGATCAGCGATTAAAAACGGAGGTCAAATTCTCGTAAACCCTACAAATGGGTCAAGCTATTGGCTGAGAATTCTTCAAACACAACAAATTGCTTCATCGCAGTTAAGAGCTATNGAAAATGGACGCTGGGTTCTTCAAGCAGCACCAACTGGGTTTAGTGCAATAATCAATTCAGATGGCAAAGTCCTACAAAGAACTTCTATCTCTGAGATGAAAGTCTTGCAAGGCNAGGTTGAGTTGAGAGATGGATTAACTATTGCGACCCGAGTNGGGCCTCTACCCATGATCATCATCTCAATTCTTTCATTAGGCGTAGCTTTTGGTTACTCTCGAAGAGATACTTAATTTACCTCAATCATCAACGTAGCTGGACCTTGATTAATGAGTTGAACGTTCATATCTGCTCGAAAAATTCCAGTTTCGACTCTTAATCCATATGCTTTCAAACATTCAATGAAATATTCAATTAANGGTTCAGCCTGTTCTGGCCGTGCTGCTTCCGTCCAACCCGGCCTCCTTCCTCTATCTACATTTCCGTAAAGGGTGAATTGTGAGATTACAAGGAATTCTCCGGATACGTCTTCACTTGAGGAATTCATCTGTCCATTCTGATCTTCAAATATTCGGATACCGATAACTTTTTTAGCTAACTTTTCAGCTGTATCTATGGAGTCGGTATGAGTGACGCCCACAAAGACAAGAAGACCTTTTGAAATAGCACCAACAANTGAACCTTCAACCTCTACTGATGCCTCCGAAACCCGCTGAACTAAAGCTCGCAAACCGACCTCCTAAGAACAATCATGCTATTACCTAATCCTTTCACCAAGTAGAAANNNTTTCCAAAGCCGAAATTGCAAAAATTATTCAAATTTAAATTGATTTAGAGCCCGATGTCCATACCCTTGAAAGCTGGACTAAAGGACAAACGTGCCCCTAAACAACGACTCAAAAAATCTGCGAATCGCTATGCTCGCATATAGAGGAAAGCCTCATGTTGGCGGACAAGGCGTGTACGTACGGGAGATGAGTAAAGCCCTAGTTGAGCTAGGACACACGGTTGAGGTTTTCGGTGGCCCTCCTTATCCCGATCTAGATGACAAGGTCCCACTTCACAAATTTCCAAGTCTTGAAATCTTTAACGATCATTTCCCAGGCCGCATACCAGGATTTTGGGAGATAAAGGACTATCCCGACTTTATTGAGATCTGTTCATATCTCACTGGAAACTTTTCNGAGCCATTGTCATTTTCGTTGCGGGCTTTCAGGGCCCTAAAGGAACGATCCGATGAATTTGATCTGGTCATTGATAATGGATCGTTGGCGTATGGCAATCTAAAAATCCAGAAAAAGCTAGGCTTACCTATCCTTGGAATAATTCATCACCCTATTACGGTAGATCGTAGATTAGAACTTGATAGTGCAAGAACATTTTTAGAGCGNCTTGGGAAACGGCGTTGGTACGCATTTACAAGAATGCAAACACGGGTTTGCCGAAAGATCCAACGAATTGTNACCGTTTCTGAATCTTCAAAAGAAGATATTAGCCGTGACCATAAAGTCGATATAGACAAAATCCATGTTGTTCCTATCGGTATTGACACCGATTTTTTCGCTCCACAAAATGGTATTGAGAGAATCCCTGGACGAATCGTTTCCACTGCCAGTGCTGATGTTCCATTAAAGGGCCAAAANTTTCTTCTGGAAGCTATCGCAAAAGTTCGCGATGAATTCCCTCATGTACATCTAGAACTTGTCGGCAAACAACGTGAAGGTAGCACAACCGCTGAAACTCTAAATCAATTAGGGTTAAACGATATCGTGCAATTTAATCAAGGAATTAGCTACGAAGAATTAGTGGATCTTCTTGCTTCTGCAGAAGTTGCAATCGTTCCTTCTCTATACGAGGGATTCTCAATCCCCGCGATTGAAGCGTTATCTTGCGGAGCGCCACTAATAGCCTCAACTGGAGGAGCTCTTCCNGAAGTTGCAGGACCACACCTAGAGACATGCTTAGCTGTGCCACCCGGCGATAGCGATGCTCTGGCAGAACAAATTAAATACGCCTTTCAAAACCCCGAACTCTGCAGAGAAATAGGATTAGCCGGACGTCAGCGTGTAATTGAAAAGTGGAGTTGGAGAGAATCAGCAATCACCACAGCCGAGCATTGCAGAACACTTTTATCTAGTTGGCAAACAAAGTAGATTGCAATGCTCACTGTAGATTACGAAAGATTAGAACTACATTCCGGCCATAAAGTACTAGATCTAGGGTGCGGATTCGGTCGCCATGCATATGAATCTCTTCGCAGAGGCGCTGAAGTAATTGCATGTGATATGGCACTACACGAACTAGGCGAAGTACGAGCAACCTATGCCGCAATGCTCGAAGCAAATGAAATTGATTCAAGCTCCATAGCTTTTGCCTGCGCCGGTGACGCTACAGCTCTTCCCTTTTCGGACAACACATTTGACCGTATTATCGCAAGCGAAGTCCTCGAACACATTGAAAACGACGAAGCTGCTCTAAAAGAACTTTTCCGAGTTCTTAAACCAAATGGCAGAATCGCAATTACTATTCCCGCCTATCTTCCCGAGAAGATCTGCTGGCTACTGTCAGATGAATACCATGCTCCAAAGGAAGTCGGAGGTCATGTTCGGATTTATAGAAAGAACGATATNAAAAAGAAAATGGAGTTAAAGGGCTTACAACCATTCGATTATCACCGAGCTCATGCTCTCCATTCCCCATATTGGTGGCTGAAATGTGCCGTCGGACCAAAAAATAACTCNAACAGACTCGTACGCCTATATTTACGATTTCTTACCTGGGACATTGTCAAACAACCAAGGGTAACGAAGTATCTAGAAAAGGTGCTTCAACCTGTTCTTGGAAAGAGTGCGATAGTCTATGGTCAGAAAACAGAATTCTTTTAACAAAGGAAATTCATTGACCCCCGAGCCCAAAGAAATCGTTCTCACAGACAACGAATTGAAACAAACGGCAGAGTCAATAGCCGAATGGCAATTGGAATCTGGAATGATCCCGTGGTTTCCTGGTGGTCATGCTGACCCTTGGAATCACATTGAGGCAACAATGGCCTTGCATACAGCTGGATTAGTAGATGAAGCTCTCAAGGGGTATGAGTGGCTTGAAAAGATTCAACGCNNTGATGGGTCTTGGCACAATTACTATCTCGAAGACGAAATNGAGCAAGATAAAATTGATTCAAATTGCGTCGCCTACATCGCCACCGGGGTTCTACACAGCTATTTNATCTCGAAAGATACAGGATTCCTTGAATCGATGTGGAAGGTNGTAGAAGCTGCAGTTGATTTTGTTGTAGATATGCAAACTGAGAGAGGAGAAATAATCTGGGCACGNCATTCTGATGGAACACTCTGGACTTACGCACTTCTTACAGGNTCATCCAGTATTGCCCACTCAATCAGGAGCGCTATCAAAATAGCAACTGAACTAGGTTTTGAGAAAAAAAGATGGGAATCTGCATATGCAAAGCTATCTCATGTGATTCAGGCAGTACCTGACGCCTTTGCCCCAAAAAACAGATGGGCGATGGATTGGTACTATCCAGTTCTAACAGGGGTAGTAACAGGTGAAATGGGGAAAAAGCATCTTGCTGAAAGAAACGACACTTTCGAAATCCAAGGTAAAGGTATTCGTTGCGTTTCTGATCGTCCTTGGATAACTACTGCGGAAACATGCGAGTGCGCTATGGCTTTTCAAAGCATAGGGGATACCCAACATGCGTTAGAACTCTTCAAACAGATACAAATCTTTAGGAATGACAAAGGACAATACTTAACTGGAATGGTTTTCCCTGAATTGGTCTCATTCCCTGAAGAGGAGTTCTCAACATATTCTGCAGCTGCTGTTGTTCTCGCTGCCGATTCGTTAATGGGGATAACGGAAGCTTCTCAGCTTTTCTCAAATCACGAGTTCTTGCCAGTACTTTAGATCCTTTATTTCTTTAGAACATCTAATGCAGTATCAGCATGCACATTCATGTTTGTTTCGCTCTTGATAACCTCAATGATCGTTCTATCAGAACCTATTACGTATGTGATCCTCTTATTTCCAAATGGTCCCTTACGCTTTGCCCCGAGCATAGACGCTATAGTTTGGTCGGGATCTGACAAAAGCGGGAAACCAAGCTGGTGTTTGTCATCAAATTCTTTCTGCTTTTGGACTTGATCCATGCTTATACCAACCGGTTGTGCACCCAATTCAGAAAATTCTGACTCAAGGTCACGAAAGTGGCAACTTTCTGCTGTGCAACCTGGCGTCATTGCCTTTGGGTAGAAAAAAAGGACAACTGGACCATTCTCTAACATTGATAATAANGAGATTGAAGCACCTTCTTGGTTAGTGGCTTCAAAATCAGGAACTATTTCACCTTTTTTCATTTGTCTCCTAAANATTTGGATGCTTAATTAGTCTAGTCATTTTTGATTTAAACGCGTTTCAAAATTCTTAATGAACCTTCAACCTCTATCTCGTTCCAGTTGCCACTTTCAATCGCTGGGAGGTAGATCTGTTCGTAGGGTGGACGTCCTCCATCTTTTTCATTTGGAAAAACATCATGAATCGCTAATATTCCACCTTTCTTTACTTTCGGAACCCACCCATTAAAGTCAGCTTTTGCAGGTTCCTCTCCATGGCCTCCATCTATGAAAAGAAACGCAAGAGATGTGGTCCAGTTTCTCGCAATNACTTCCGAATGACCTACAAGGGCAACAACTACATCTTCTAAGCCTGCAGTGAAAATGGCGTCCCTAAAAAAAGGGAGTGTATCCATGACCCCTGTACGTTGGTCAATAAGTTGCGAGTCATGATGNTCCCAACCTGC
This sequence comes from Acidimicrobiaceae bacterium, assembly GCA_002712325.1. Taxonomy (GTDB): domain Bacteria; phylum Actinomycetota; class Acidimicrobiia; order Acidimicrobiales; family UBA8592; genus UBA8592. The sequence goes on from PATH01000003.1 coordinate 5,900, forward strand.
TTGGTTCTCTTCGGAACCCCGATGATGGTCTAAAGCATATAAAATTCNTCCGAAACTTTGTGCGGCATAACCAAGGTACACGGCGGATTTTCCACAGTAGCTACCAACTTCTAAAAAAGGGCCATCAACATCTACTGAAATAGCAGCGTCGTAAAGTACATGCGCTTCATTTCGCGGAAGGAAGCCTTTCACTGCTTCAGCAATTTTAAGTTGGTTGGAATTCATCATTAGATATTACAGGGAGTTTATCTTTCGGGGCGATGACGTAGATGATTCCTTGAATAGATATTTGTCAAGAATAAAATATTTAGCTCCCCATAACAAAGTGTAACCTACCGCATTTGCCAGATTTATCGCTATCCACGTATCCCAAATCGAATCAGCTAAATAAACAAAGATCGTTGAAATTCCTAGCCCTAAAAAAGCAAGCATCCAATACGGCAAAATCTCATTACGAATATTTGTAGTCGACCTTCTCTTCCAAACCCAAAATCTGTTCAGTAAATAATTTGGGGTTGTTGAAATTGTTACAGCAAGAAAATTACTTANTAACGGATTGANTNTCCCTACTTCGTAGAAGAGAAAGAGCAGAATTTGTCCNATTGGCGCAGTGAACAATGAGACATAAAAATATCTGAGTTTTTTCCGCAACTCGTATTTCGACATTGGTCAATTACTCAAAGGAAAATCGATACACATTAGTTTCCCGTTCGGTGAATCCAATATTTTTATATAACTGATTTGCCTCTTTCCGGACTGGTCGCGAGGTTAAGTCAACAGTTTTTGCTCCAGCCTTTTTAGCAAGATCAAGTGCGGTGAGGTTCAGCTTTTTCCCAATACCTTGGCCGCGAGCTGAGCTGTCCACTACGACATCTTCGATCCATGCACGAATTCCGGTTGGGATGTGGAAAATAATGAGTGTCATTGTGCCTAGAATCGCTCCATTTTTATCTTCAGCGATGAGGATCTGAGCTGAGTCTGACTCAAGGATCTTTTGTAACGCTTCTTTAGTCGGTGGATTACTCGATGAGGATAATTGCGGAATAAGTACTCTGTAGGCCTCTACGAGAGATTCTGTTACTTCAGTTACTGGTCGGATAGTTACCATGAAAATATCGTACCCTTCTTTCAAACGAATGGTCATTTGAAGTGCAATATCAGAAAAGAATGATTAAAATTTCGTGCAATGAGTGAATTTGGAGTGATTAGNGAGAAGTCTTNCACAAATGCTCCGATTATGGTTNTNGCTTTCGCAGGCTGGAATGATGCTGGAGGGGCATCTACTTGGGCAATCCGTAGTCTTATCGAAAAGACTATTGCAAAAGAAGTTCTGACTTTTGACTGTGAAAAATATTATGACTTTTCAAGAGAACGACCCACTGTTCATCTAGATGGCGAATCAAGATTGCTCAATTGGCCGAAAAATACAATTTCTTTATCAAGTGATGGTTCTCTTCTATTTATGGAGGGGGTTGAGCCGCAGCTTAACTGGCGTACTTTCACCGAAAATATCTTAACTGAAGCTAGAAAGTATGATGTTTCTATGATTATCACGTTAGGTGCCTTACTTGCTGAAGTTCCACATTCTCGTCCGGTATTGATTCATGGTGTGAGCGAAAATACTGAGATCAATAAGAAATACGGACTACAAACATCTTCCTACGAGGGACCAACGGGAATCATCGGGGTTATTAACCAATTATCTACAGAAGCAGGAATACCTAATTTGTCATTTTGGGCAACTGTTCCAAACTATGTTGCCGGAGCCGAATCCCCNAAAGCAGCATTAGCTCTAATCGAAAAACTCAANACAACTCTAAACCTTTCAGTGAATACTACGGACTTAGAAATTGCATCTTCAGCCTATGAAAGACAGATCAATCAAATTATTGAAGGAGATGAGGATACATCAAAATACGTTGATGAGCTNGAGGATAATTATGATGCTGGAGATTACGAGGTCGCTAGCCCTGAAGACTTCGTAAAGGAAGTTGAGAATTTCTTACGCGACCAAGATTAAAAAGTGGATCAAGTTTCTTGACCTTGTTTCCACACAGGACGGCGTGGCTTATCAAATTCAACTTCAATAGGTTCACCTCGTATTGCGGAAAATGCGTGGTCTACCCAGTTTCCAGAGCCAGCTAGAGGGNTCGGGAGATTATCTTTAGGAAAAAATCCGGCATCAGTACATTCCAGTGGGTGGTGCTTTAATTCTCCTCCAATAACTTTGCAATGAAAAACAATTGAATAGAGGGGCATTCGAGTAAATTTTGCCCTAACCCCATCAATAATTGAGATTATTCTCAGAGCCTCAACATGCATTCCTGTTTCTTCAAAAACTTCTTTTTCTGCTATCTCTGCTGCTGAATACCCGATATCAGCGAAACCAGTTGGGAAAAGCCAAACCCCCGAATCAGAGCGTTGGATTAAAAGAATTTCCCCTTCTTCATTTCCTACGACAGCACCAATTGCGATCTTGGGAGTGACGTATCCGGGGACGCCTTTCCCTACTGAGCTCATCCATTCTGCAACCTTCTCTTCACTATTGGAAGCATCAGAAATCTTTGCATGAATATCGGCTGCTACATGAAGAACTTCCTCATACCTTTCGCGCTCGTAGAGACTCTCAGTGAATGCCAGCCCTGTTCTTGCAATCCCAGCTAGAGCTTCGCTCCACCGGACTAAGTCATGCTCGTCAGTCATGTTCCAATTCCTGTCATTACTGTAGATGATTCTATTGCATGCTTTAGTGCCTCTTTAACCTCATCAGCATGTCCTTGATCATTGATTTTTTTTCCATCATTGTCTAAGACATAAAAGGAGTCAACAACGTCAGACCCCAGTGTCTGAACTTTTGCGCTTAATATATTGAGATCAAGAGAGCTAAGCGCTCTTGTGATTTGGTAAAGCAATCCCATACCATTAGGGGCAGAAACCTCTATCACGGTAGCTGTGGATGATGTTTGATTATCTATCTTTACATCAGTATCNACAACTCTTTCGGGAAATTGTTGCGAGATTTGAAGCGAGTACATCTGCATACGTTCAGCTAATCTAGCTGCTATTGCGACTCTACCCCGAACAGAATCCTGGACAAATACACAAACTGAATCCCAATCAATATCTTTTGTCGTATTCGGAGCAACTCTAAACATTGCCAAAACCATTCCGTACTCCGTATGAGCTATAGCCTCTAAGACATCAAGGCCACAAAGAGAAAGTGCTCCAGCGACTCTTCCGAACACAGCAGGTCGGTCAATCTCCATTATTGTTAAACGGTCGGCATCCCCTTCGACTTTAATTATGCCTCGCCGCATCCTCTGTAATTGATCTGGAGTAGGAAAGGTACGTTCAATAATACTGCCTGCTCCACCTTTGAGATATGAAATTGTTCGGTTTGAAAGATCCTCCACTAGACCAGCTTTCCAACTACTCCAAGCTGCTGGCCCAGTTGCGATAGAGTCAGCTTCNGTTAATGCATGCAATAACCTTACAGATTCAATTGTTTTTAAGGAACTACCAACAGTTTGTATCGTGTCAAAATCATCAAGGTCTCTTCTAGTTGCAATATCAGGAAGAAGTAGATGATGCTGACACATTTCAATAAGTATTTCTACATCTGCTTGAGNAAAACCCATACGACCTGCAATTGCCTTGATTAGTTCCACCCCTACTTCTGTGTGATCTCCTGGGTAGGGCTTTCCAATATCGTGGAGCAATGCTCCGATCACNAGAAGATCTGGGCGATCTACTCGGTCCACAAGTTTAGAAGCTTCTGCAGCTGTTTCAAGTAGATGACGGTCTACCGTAAACCGGTGATATGCATTTCTTTGCGGTCTNCTTCTTGCCGGTTTCCACTCAGGCAAAAGAGGAACGAACAAATCAAGTTGATCTAACGTTTCAAAAACTGGTATGGCATCATGACCGACCAGTAGTAGATCAATAAATAATTCTCGAAGTTCGTTTGTCCATGGATCTGGTATAACGAAATCTATGTTTCGAAGGCGACGAATTGTTTCAGGGGAAAATCGTTCCTGATTTTTCGCTGTTTTCAGAGCTATTCTTAGAACTTGTTCAGGAGTTATATCTACATCTGATGATAAAGCTGAAGAAACAGGCTTTCTTTTACCTATTATTGTGTCTCCAACNTTTTTACCAAAGTTCCAGACTCCCGATAGTCCGGCATTTTCGATTCCGTAGCAAAGTTCATCTATGTTCCAAGAGATACGCCGTGCGGCCGATGCTACATCAGCCATTAAGAGATCTGCATCTTNATATCCAAGGGCTTCGGCAACTGCATCTTGCTGCTCTAGCAGAAGTTTATCACTTGACCGTTTGGCCTGTTTGTGCAATTCAACTCGAGCTCTCAAAATAACTTCGTAACACTCTAAGAGTTGATGATGCTCGACTTCAAATGGCCCTTGCCCATTTAAGTTTGCCCAACCCATTGCATGAACATCTCTAAGTCCTCCTCGTCCTTCCTTTAGTTCCGGTTCCAACATNAAGGCAACCTCACCTTTGGTGCGATGACGTGAGTGAATTGATGCCACCAATTTAGGAAGCCAAAATTTCGCTTTACTTCTCCATTGATCTATCGCTTTATTGAAAAGTTCATTTGATAGTGGTTGTGATCCAGCAATGATTCTACTTGATAGCAATGCGGTGGCTGTATCGAGGTCTTCACTTGCCAGAGTTAAGGTCTCAGTTATTGTCCGAACTGAATGTCCCAGCTTCTCTCCTTGATCCCAAATCGGGTACCAAAGCGCTTCGGCAACTGCTTCAATATCTGGGGCATCATTATGTAATAACAAGACATCTAGGTCAGATAATGGTGAGAGGTCACGCCGCCCGTAGCCGCCTACCGCTATCAAAGCTAGATCTGGCCGGTTCTCAGCTACTGATGAGAATAATCCTTGTAACCATTGATCAGTTGCATCACTGAGTTGCAAGGTAAATTCGGAGCCTCGGAGTTCACGGTCCGCTAGAAGTCTTTTCCTTTCGCCAATGATTGACATGACTCCACCGTATTCCACTTATTGGATTTTGGGAATACTCATTTGATGAAGAAATGTTCAATCAAGCAGTAGTGCTTACAAGTTGTAGGCAGTTTCAGCATGTTGTGATTGGTCTAACCCTGACTCTTCATCTTCTTCAGAAGCTCTTAGTCCTATAGTGGCGTCAAGTGCTTTGGCAATAATGAAGGTCACTATGAAGGAGAATGCAATTACTGAGACCATTGCTACGACTTGATCGATTAATAGTTCTCCACCTCCAAAGAAAAGACCGTCTTGGAATCCACCAGGTTCAGAATTTATTGCTGAGTTGTCTGCGAAAAGGCCTAGAAGTAAGCCTCCAATGACTCCCCCGCCCCCATGTACTCCAACAACATCTAAAGAATCGTCGTAACCAAGTTTATTTTTAAGTCCTATTAAGAAATAGCAACCTACTCCAGCAACTAGACCGAAGATAATACTCGCTAAACCACCGACGTATCCGGCAGCTGGTGTTATCGCAACAAGAGCAGCCACCACGCCGGAGCATGCTCCTAAAGTAGTAGGTTTACCGTCCTTGATTTTCTCAATTAGAATCCATCCAATCATTCCGGCCGCAGCGGCGACGAACGTATTAAGTAACGCTTGGACTGCTTGCCCATTAGCAGCTCCTGCAGAACCGGCGTTGAAACCAAACCAGCCAAACCACAATATTCCCGTGCCCAACATCACCAGTGGAAGGTTATGAGGAGGGGAAGACTCAGATGGCCAACCTTTTCGCTTACCTAGAACAAGTATCAAAGCAAGTGATGCTGCTCCGGCGTTGATATGGATTGCTGTACCTCCAGCAAAATCAATAGCACCCATTTCATGATGCCATCCGCTGTATACCCAATAAGTCACCGGTGTATAGACAACCAATGTCCATATTGGGACAAATATTGCCCATGCTGAAAATTTCATACGATCAGCTACTGCCCCAGATATAAGAGCGGGAGTAATCGAGGCAAAGGTCATCAAGAAAGCCACGAAAATTAGAGATTCCGGGTCCATGTTCAACCCCTTAAGTCCGAACTGATCCCAATTTCCGATAAGGTCGCCACCCCAGAAACCTGACTCGTCGGAACTATTACCAAGTGTCCATGAAAACGTTACCCAAAGAAGAGGAACTATACCGATGCAATACATATTCATATTGAGCATGTTCAATACATTTTTTGACCTATCCATTCCTCCATAGAAAAGCGCTAGTCCTGGGACCATAAATACAACTAGCGCTGTCGAAATCAACATCCAAGCAATATCACCTGAATTCATACACACTCCTCTTTCGTGAAATAATGGCAGTCTTTAAATTACATTACGTTTGTTTCTGAATTGTTTCAGGAGTGTTAACTCTTGGTGTCAATACTCTCAAGGATCATGTAAAATTCAGACACTATGGAAGTTCGAAAAGATTGCAGACACTATCGCAGTAGATCACTTCCATCAGGTGACCAGATCCAAAAGTGCAGATTGGGAAGTAACGAAGAAACCCCATTTAGATGTCCAGATTTCTGTCTTTTCTTTGAAAAGAGAAATATTTCCGATGCAGGCTGGAATCGTTAAAAGGCAAAAAAGATTCAATAAATGTGATTTCACTCGTTACTTACGTAATCGCAGGTTAGAGTGTCTCTTTGTGAGAAAAAGACTGCGCCTGATCTCAGGTTTTCTTATTTTGGTTTTCGGGCTTTTAGTTTCTTTGCCTGCTTTAGCGAGTGCAGATACTGATGATGAACTAACCATCAGAGGAACGGTTCGGGTAGGGAGAGAAGTCATTCCAGACGCTAAAGTCATCGTTTCGAACGCTCAAAAAATTGAAATTGGGGAAGCCGTTACAGGTGAGGATGGGAAGTGGGAAATACCGATTCCTGGTTTAGGTGAATATACAGTAGTTCTTGCAGGCCCTTTACCGGAAGGTGTATCAATCCGAGATGGAGCTGCCGACCAAATTACAGTCTTCGTTGAAGAATACCGATCAAAAGCTGTCGGATTTCAACTAGTCGGCGAAGATCAAAAACCCATTCTTGAGATAAGACCCACATGGGAACGTTTATTAAATCGAATGGTTAGTGGACTAAAAGTAGGTTTACTTGTAGCACTTGCGTCTATAGGTTTATCACTAATTTTTGGTGTAACAGGACTGGTAAATTTTGCTCATTCAGAGATGGTTGCGTTCGGAGCTGTCATTGCGCTATTACTTGAGTCAACAATTGGTCTTAACGGCGCCTTATTTCCAATAGCAGTAATACTTGCTGTTCTTGCTGGAGGCGGACTGGGCTTTGGTTTAGAAAGAGGAATCTTTGGTCCTTTGCGAAGACGAAAAATGACGAATATTTCGTTAATGGTTGTTTCTATAGGTCTTGCATTTCTGATGAGATACCTAATTCTTATCTATCATGGTGCAGAACCGGAAACATTTGAATCCTTTAGAATACAAAGCGGGGTTTCTTTCGGACCTATTGAACTTCCGGCAAAAGATTATTTCATAATCGGAATAGCTTTTACGACGCTTTTAATGGTCGGACTTTTGCTTCAACGGACAAAGCTAGGAACATCAATGCGCGCAGTATCTGATAATCCTGCTCTTGCCGAGTCATCTGGAATTGACGTAAACAGAACAATTATGTGGGTTTGGATATTAGGAAGTGCGTTAGCAAGTCTTGGTGGCACGATGATCGGATTGACTCAAGTTGTAGAATGGCAAATGGGTGAGAAAATCTTATTATTAATCTTCGCTGCCGTTACTTTAGGAGGACTTGGAACTGCCTTCGGTGCGATGGTCGGTGGTTTGGCAATAGGTTTTGCCTCTGAGACATCTACATTCTGGTTAGATAATGATCTGAAGTTCCTTATTGCGTTAGCAGTTATGATTGTAATT
>PATH01000004.1 GCA_002712325.1 Acidimicrobiaceae bacterium
AACGGGCAGAAGTGATGTAGCTGAACTAGCTAAAAGCTATCAACAGCATTTAATGGCGGACTCCGAAGTACTAGAAACTCCGGAAAAGTATTTTGATCAAGTCATCGAAATCGATCTAAATCAATTGCGCCCACATATTAATGGACCCCACACCCCAGACTTAGCCAGAGAAGTTCAGGAACTAGGAGCTGAAGCAAAATCTAATAACTGGCCCTTAGAAATAAGTGCAGCACTCATTGGCAGTTGCACAAACTCATCCTATGAAGATATAACACGCGCAGCTTCAATAGCAAGAGAAGCTGCTAAGCATGGTTTAAAGTCAAAATGTCGACTACTAATTACGCCTGGTTCCGAGCAAGTCAGGGCAACTATAACGCGCGACGGGCTTCTCGCCGACTTCGAAGCAGTTGGTGCTGTAGTACTCGCTAATGCCTGTGGTCCTTGCATCGGCCAATGGGATAGGTCCGAAGAAAAAGGACACGAAGCCGGAACGCCGAACGTCATCGTGACTTCCTACAATCGCAATTTCCCAAAGCGAAATGATGGAGATCCATCAACCTTAGCATTCGTAACTTCACCAGAAACGGTTATGGCTCTTGCTCTAGCTGGAACTGTAGATTTTGACCCGATCAACGGCAGCCTCCAAACAGCAACCGGAGACCAAGTACAATTATCAACTCCCGTGGGCATTGAATTACCTCCAAGTGGATTTGANCCTGGTGAAGAAACTTTCGTTGCTCCACCGGACAACTCAAGTGAACTTGAGGTTAAAGTCTCCCCCTCTTCTGACAGACTCCAACTTCTTGAACCATTTCCTCCTTGGGACGGAAATGACTACGAGGATTTGCCTATTCTGGTCAAAGCCAAAGGGAAATTTACAACTGACCACATTTCAATGGCGGGACCCTGGTTAAAGTATCGAGGACACCTAGAGAATATCTCTGGAAATTTGTACTTGGGAGCAGTAAATGCATTCGACGGATATGAAGTTGGATACGGAAAAAATTTAATCACCGGAGAAACACAAACGTTTCCNGAAATCGCGAAATCTTATCATGAAGCCAACCAANCTTGGGTTGTAATCGGCGATGANAATATGGGAGAAGGATCAAGCCGAGAACACGCTGCCATGGAGCCNCGCTTCCGTTTAGGTCTAGTAGCCATTGCACGTAGCTTTGCCCGAATTCACGAAACCAACTTAAAGAAACAAGGAATGTTNCCGCTTACGTTTGCGGATCCAAATGATTACGACAAAATTGACGAATCGGATCGACTATCTATCTGCAATCTAGATAATCTCCATCCTGGTAAAACAATTTCAGTTAATGTCAAGAAAATATCCGGAGAATCATTCTCGTTCGAAACAACACATACCTTTAGCGAGGACCAAATTGAATGGTTCCAAGCCGGTTCGGCTCTTAACGTTATCCGATCTCGAACACANAGTTAACACCTATATCTAATTTAATGATAACAAAGAAGTAGCCATCGTTAAATCAGATATAATTCATCATGGATATTCGCCAGCTAAATGCCTTAGTTGCAGTAGTTGATACCGGTAGTTTCAGTGCCGCAGCACAATCTCTGCACACAGTGCAGTCAAATATATCAACTCATATTGCCAGATTAGAACAAGAGCTCTCTGTATCTTTAATTGATAGAAGAACTGGAGTGTTAACCGAAGAGGGAGCACTCGTGGTTGAACGAGCTAGGCGTGTTCAAACTGAGCTTGAATCAATTTCATTAGATGTTAAAGCACTTCATACTGAAGTTTCAGGGATAGTGAGACTAGGGGTAATTGGAACCACNGGGCGTTGGGTATCCCCTATCCTNCTTGAATCCATGGTCCAGAAGTACCCCAAGGTCAAAATCCAAATTACAGACGCTGTGACAAGCAATTTACTGCCGTTAGTAGTTCAGGGAAGAGTTGATGGTGCAATAGTGAATCTTCCGATCACCCATCCTGATGTTGAAGCAGAACCTCTATTCGAAGAAGAACCGGTTCTCGTTGCACCCAATTCACACCCTCTTTCAAAATACGATTCAGTAACCCCAGACGTTCTTGCTGAGTTTCCTTTATTACTCAATCCTAAAGGGGTTCCCTTTAGAGATAGCCTCGATAGAGATTTAGCAGGCTATCGGATTAAACTTTCACCTAAAGCTGAAGTAGACGGCATGCGACTCCTAGCTTCGCTGGCCACTGATGGCTTTGGGGCAGCAATCTTGCCTGCCACTGCTGCGCAAGGAACCGGCAAATGGAAAAGGATTCCTCTGGAAGGTTTCACGAGACGCGTAGTGGGGTTCGCAACGAACAAAAGAGTTCCGTTGTCAGCTACCACTAGAGTCGTTCGTGAGGTTCTTCGTGAAATGATCCTTGAATANGGCTCGGATCAAAATGGAATCTACTTAGCGGCTAAGTAACCCTATTTCTTTACAAACCTACTAAGCTAATCCTGTGAGTCGACAAGAAAATACGGTTCAAGTACAAACGCAGCTTTCTCAGAACACAGTCGTTGAGGTTAAACGCAACAATGACANAAGCTATGTGGAAGTATCCCTAGGGTCCCCATCTGACCCTATAGCCCTCACATCAGCAGATGGACTAAAATTAGCTGAAGGCGTTCGAACTGCAAGATCTCAACAAATCCCCCTTGTTTGCAACATCAATTCGACAGGAGCACCACCTGAAGCAGGTNTAGAAGCACTCCATGGCTGGGGTAAAGCTGCTCAAGAGATAACTGNCAGCTCGGGNGTAGTACCGATTATCTTTTGCGTNAANGANACAGCGTTAGCTGGCCCNGCNCTTCTTCTAGGTTTGGCTGATTTCGTAATAATGATGNGAGATTCCTACAGCTATGTAAGTGGNCCGAGAATGGTTCAAGAGTTTACTGGNGTNCCAATNGACCCTGAGACCTTAGGGGGTGCTGCAAAACATGCTCAAATGTCCGGACTTGCAAGCTTTGTAGTGCCTGACCTTGATTCNGCTTCGGAAATAGTGGATGAGTTACTTGGNCTACTTCCAAGCAACTCTTTAGAAACCCCACCAACGAGCGTTACAAGTGATCCNGCAGATCGATCNTTAACGGACATTCAAAATGTGATACCAGATTCAAAAACTGGAAGCTACGATATGCGTCACATAATTCAGCAAGTAGTTGACGATCAGATTCTCACTGAAATACGCAAAGACTGGGCTACTAATCTCATTACGGCCCTCTGCACCGTCAACGGCAACACAGTGGGAATCGTCGCAAACCAGCCACAATCTCTTGCAGGTACTCTCGATATCTCTGCTTCTCAGAAAGGGGCNCGATTTGTTAANTTTTGCGATGCTTTCAATATCCCGATTATCACATTTGTAGATACGCCTGGGTTTCAACCCGGAAAGGACCTTGAATGGAGAGGAATGATTCGACATGGAGCCCAACTTGCATTTGCGTATGCAAATTCTACAATCCCCCGAATCTGTGTCACAGTCAGGAAGAGCTACGGAGGCGCCTACATCGTGATGGATAGCAAATACATGGGCAACGATCTAGCTTTCGCATGGCCATCAGCAGANATAGCAGTTATGGGAGCAAAAGGGGCTATAGAAATACTTAACCGCAAAGCTTCCCAATCTGATCGTGCGCAGCTGGAATCTGACTACGAAAGTAGACTACTCAATCCGTACCAAGCGGCAGAGCGGGGGTCTGTGGATTCGGTCATTCATCCTGAGGACACCAGAGTTGAAGTGTCTGCTGCCCTAGACTTTCTTTTATCTAAGCGAGAAAAACTCCAAAAGCGNCTTCACAGCAACACTCCACTCTAGAGGTTCTAAAACTTTCTAGAAGACCTAGAAAGATATAAGAAAGAGGCTGAGATCACACATTTTGGCGATAACATGCAATTTGTAAATGATCGGAGCGGAGATTTGAAAGAGTCCATAACTATTACTGATAACCGCTCCGGTGAGTCAATTGAGATCCCCATAGAAGATGGAGGAGTTGATTCTGGCCCATGGACAAAATTTTTGCCTGGAATTTGGTTCAAAGATGAAGGTTTCGCTGCTACAGCAGTAACTAATAGNTCAATTACTTACATTGATGGTGGGGCTGGACAACTTGAATACCGAGGGTACAGCATTGAAGATCTAGCAAAAAAATCAACCTTTACTGAAGTCGCTTATCTATTGGTTCATGGTGAACTTCCTTCTANTAGTAGCCTTGAAGATTGGAATAGTCAACTTGCCAAGCATGCCCACCTTGATGACAAGCAGAATGAAAGTCTCCTCAATGCGTTTAACAGTCAATCTCATCCAATGGGAATGTTTACAGCTGGTTTAGCAGCTTTATCAACGCTTTACCCAGATGCAAAAGATGTTGAGGACCCCCAAATACGACAAAAACATGTCTTAAACGCAATTGCCAAAGTCCCTACCCTGGCCGCCTCAGCTGCCGCTTACAGAAACGGGCATTCTTCAGGACAACCCAGCGACGAACTCTCGTACATCGAGAACTTCCTTGCAATGGCGTTTTCTTCGCCGGACGAAACTTTCCAACCCAACCCAACTTTTATCAAGGCCCTAGACCAACTTCTAATCCTTCACGCTGATCATGAACAAAACTGCTCTACCACTGCTGTAAGAGTCGTGGGTTCATCGCATGCAGACCCTTACTCTGCTCTTGCTGCGGGGAGTGCAGCACTATCGGGCCCTAGACATGGAGGCGCTAACGAAGCAGTCCTGAACATGCTTGACGAAATTGGGTCATTTGATAATGTAAACAGCTTCATTGATTCGGTTAAAAATGGAGAGGGTCGCCTGATGGGTTTCGGGCATCGCGTATACAAAAATTACGATCCCAGAGCACAGATAATTAAAGATACTGCTCATGAAATTTTCGAAATTACTGGGAAGAACCCAAAACTAGATATCGCTTTGAAACTTGAAGAAGCTGCTTTAGAGGACGAGTACTTCATCAGCCGAAAGCTATACCCAAATGTTGACTTCTACTCTGGGCTTATTTATCAAGCTATGGGGTTTCCAGTTGAAATGTTCACTGTNCTATTCGCAGTAGCCAGAACAGCCGGATGGATATCACATTGGGATGAAATGCTTTCAAGAAATACGAGAATAGCTCGACCCAGGCAACTCTACATAGGCCATGAAACTAGACCCTTCCCGACAATTCAGGAAAGGGAAAATTAAACTCTCTCACTTTCCAAGAGAGTACCAGCGACAATAGCGGCTGTTTCAGCNCGCAAAACTGATCTGTGGAATGAGCATTTGATATTAGTTGATTCAAGTTCAGCGCTGCTCCAACCACCNTCGGGTCCTATAGCGATTCGACGAATCTCTTTGGTTATTTTTTTCGCAGATTGATGTGCCAGTGCGATGTCGGTGCCTTTAAGTACGTCCTCGAAGCTTCCCCCTAATTCAATTCTCGGTAACCATACACCCTTTGATTGAGCAAGAGCTAAACGAGAAATCTTCAATAGTTTCTTTTGATTCTTTTCTATCTTTCCAAGTTCCCATCTGGGTACAGACCTTTCAGAGAAAAAAAATGATATCAAGCCTACTCCTAATTCCGTAAGTTTCTGAGTAACCAATTCCGGCTTTCCATATTTCGTTACTGAAATGTAAATTTCAGAACGAAACTTCGGCCTTTCACAATTTCTCGTTGTNGCGATNGGAGTTAGAANTGAATTAGCGAATCTAAATACTTTCCAAGACCCTTTCCCATCAGTAGCAGTCAAATGGCTACCGGACCGAAGCCTCCTAACCGTTTCAAGGTGATGAACTTCTGATTCAAGAAGAGTTGGCGAATCTAAATCCTCCAAAACGATATGAGGAAGGTCAAGTTCATGCAATGCGCTCAAACTATTACTCATTCTTTTTTGTTCTTTCGATTCCTTTTAGGCTTTTCGTTTATAGGTTCCCNAAGCTCGTCAGCTAACTCAACCATCAATTGTTTAGATCTTGCAGAAAGATTTTGTGGAGTATCAATGACTAATTCTACGATCAAATCACCTCTACCCCGTCGCTGAAGTCTTGGGACTCCTAACCCCGAATAGCGAAACCTGTCACCAGTGCGTGATCCAGCNGGGATCTTAAGTTTCTGCATTCCATCAAATGTTTGGTAGTCGATTTCAGCACCGAGCGCTGCTTGGGTTACTGGTATCCACAACTGCTCTATCAAATTATCACCATTTCGTGAAAACCGGGAGTGCTGTTCGACTACATACCGTACATGAATGTCCCCCTTTGGCCCTCCCCTAAGACCAGCAGCCCCCATTCCTGACAATCGTTGAGTGATACCGGTATCAACCCCCTTAGGGACTTCAATAGAGAAGCTCTTATCAGCTTTCGTAATCCCACTTCCGCTACAGGAATCACAGGGNTCTACGATTAATTCCCCGAATCCCTGGCATGATGGGCATACTGTTGTTGACATAATTTGTCCAAGGATTGAATGGCGGACTTGCTGAAGCTGCCCGTGTCCATCGCACCTGCCACATGGTTCGGATTCCCCATTTCCACTGCCACTACCAGCACAGATTTCGCATGGAAGAGCGAGGCTTAGAGCGAATTCTGCTTCTCCACCATTTACGACCTCTTCCAAAGTGATATTCAGAGCTACTTCAATATCTCCGCCCGAATTGCTTGGTTGAGTTTTGAACCCTGAAGAACCAAAGGGGCTTTGCCCACCAAAGAATGCCTCAAAAATATCGCTAATTCCACCAGCGCCTTGAAAGGGAGAGCTCGTATTCCCGACAGAACCGAACTGATCATATTGATTGCGCTTCTCTTGATCGCTTAAGATTTCATATGCCATGGCTATGTCTTTAAATTTTTGTTCGGCTGCAGCATCATTAGGGTTCGCGTCAGGATGGTATTTTCTGGCGAGCTCTCTATAGGCCTTTTTTATTTCAGTTGACGAAGCAGTTCGTTTCACACCCAACACTTCATATAGATCATTTTCCATTATCTATTTCCCGCAACCTAGTTGTCTCACAACAGCAATTCGNACTTATTCGTCTATCTTTAGTGCTGACACGAATGCTTCTTGAGGAACATCAACTCTTCCAATAGATTTCATTCGCTTTTTGCCCTCTTTCTGCTTCTTCAAGAGTTTATTCTTTCTCGTGACATCTCCACCGTATAGCTTTGCCGTCACATCTTTTCTATAAGCCTTTACAGTTTCACGAGAGATAATCTTGCTTGATATAGCAGCCTGAATGGGCACATCAAACTGTTGACGCGGAATCAATTCACGAAGCTTCTTCGTCATCTTTTGCCCATAATCATATGCTTTATCCCTATGAACTATGGAGCTGAAAGCATCAACAGGGTCGCCTTGCAGAAGTATCTCTACTTTTACTAAGTCAGATTTGCTGTAGCCATCACTTTCATAATCCATACTCGCATAGCCTTGAGTTCGGCTTTTCATTTGGTCAAAAAAATCTAATACCACTTCTGCTAATGGAAGTCTGTATGAGAGTTCAACCCGCTCAGGTGATAGATATTCCATCTTTACTAACTCTCCTCTTCTGCTTTGGCATAGATCCATCAGAGTTCCGGTATAGCTACTAGGAGTTATAACTGAAGCTAGCAAATAGGGTTCTTCAATATACGACATACTGTTACTCTGTGGAACATCACTTGGGTTGTCGACATATTCAACCTGTCCATTGGATAAAGTCAGTCGATACTCGACTGAAGGTGCCGTAGAAATCAGACTNAGATTAAATTCTCTTTCTAATCGTTCTCGAACGATCTCCATATGCAGCAATCCCAAGAATCCGCACCGGAAACCGAAACCTAAAGCACTAGATGTCTCAGGCTCGTATGTAAAGCTGGAGTCATTTAATCGAAGCTTCTCCAGAGCATCGCGAAGTGTTGGGTAGTCATCCCCGTCCATTGGGTACAAACCACTAAATACCATTGGCTTGGGTTCGCGATAACCTTCCAAGGCCATCTCGGCCATTACTCCAGCACAAGTGATTGTTTCACCTGAACGCGCTTCACCCACATCCTTTATCCCCGCGATAAGATACCCCACTTCGCCGGCGACTAGCGATTTCACAGTCTCAAGTTCAGGTGTTCGCACTCCTATCTCTTCAACGGTTGCCCCAGTACCGCGCTGCATAAAATGAACTCTTTCACCTTCAGCGATTTCACCGTTCACAACTCGAATAGAACTTACGACTCCCCGATATTGGTCATAGTGACTATCAAATATTAATGCTTGCAACGGTTCATTAGCATCTCCATTTGGGCAAGGGACACTCTCAACTACCTTGTCTAATAATTCTTTGACACCTTCGCCAGTTTTGGCACTGACGCGCAAAATGTCGTTGGCTTTGATACCTAGAACTTGCTCAATCTCTGACGCGTACAGATCGGGTTCTGCAGCAGGCAAATCAATTTTATTCAGCGCTACTACTATTTCAAGATCATTCTCAAGCGCCAGAAATGTGTTTGCCAAAGTTTGTGCTTCTATTCCTTGCGCTGCATCAACTAGAAGTATGACTCCTTCACAGGCAGCTAATGACCGAGAAACTTCATATCCAAAGTCAACGTGACCAGGAGTGTCGATCAGGTTAATTGTGGCGTCTTGNTGCTGCAATCGAACACTTTGAAGTTTTATAGTAATACCGCGTTCTCTCTCAAGATCCATCGAATCTAGGTATTGTGCGCGCATCTCTCGTGGGTCTACGGCACCACACAATTCAAGCATGCGGTCAGCTAAGGTAGATTTCCCATGATCAATATGAGCAATAATGGCGATGTTTCGTATATTTTTCTGGTTCATTTCAGTTCTTGAAGTTAAGTGTACTTTTTGGGCTTCGTTTCGGTACCATACAGTATCTAGTTATGCTATTACCTAATTGATAGCAACCTGANTATTAGAACTATTTTACAAGGGTTTAACGTGGCAAACATCAAAGGTCAAATAAAACGGAATCGTCAAAATGAGAAGAGACGCCAACGAAATAAGGGAATTCGTTCTGAGATAAACTCTCGTGTCAAAAGTGCGGTGAACAACGCTGAGTCTGGTTCTGCAAGTTCCAAGGACTTGCAGAATGCCGTCAAGAAGATAGACAAAGCAGTTGCCAAAGGAATTATGCACAAAAATACGGCTGCTCGAAAGAAAAGTCGACTCTCCAAAAAACTAAACTCTCTTGAGAGCTAATATCTATCTTGCATAAAGCGAGGATAATCGAGCAACAAGGACTTCCATCACAGTTTCTGCAGGAACTCCAGTACCACCCCTAAGATTCACGTCAGCTTCAGCAAGTAGCTGTANGGCTCTCTTCGATTTCTCAGGCCCTAGCCTATTCGCTTCTGATAAAGTCTTCTTAGTTCTGAATGTTGATTTATCGCCTAATAGGCTTGCTGCCATTTCCGAAGAGATTCCGTTTCTTCCAGATAGTTGAAGAATACGGAAATAGTGGCTCGTTAAGAAACCTAAAATCTGCATCTGATGTTGCCCACCCTTTCCTTGCATTCTTGTAAGTATCTCAATAGCTGATGCCGCATTTCCGGAGGTAATTTGATTAGTCAATTCCCAGGGTGGGACATTCCCAGATTGACCTATGTACGGTTCAATATCAGATGATTGNAAAACCGAGCCGCTTCCGAAGACTGATTCCAACGTTGTCAATATCGACGGAATTCGAGCGATCTCTTCCCCGACACTTTTCTCCAATAATGATATTGAAGCCTCATCAAGCGTGATTGACGATTCGCCGATTTGCTGCCTAATCCAGCCGTTCACCTTTTNCCCNACACGAACATCAATCGNTTCTCCACGACTATTAACTACTTCGAGTAAAGATTTCGGAATTTGATTGAGTCTTTGTAGCTTAGGGCCTTTCTCCCAGACAAGTATTAGATAATTCGTTTCAATAGGATTCTGCAAATATGCAAGTAAAGTCTCTATGTCTTCTTTNCGAGAAAAGCGGGCAAAATCGCGACCGACGATAATTCGCTTTCGGGTGAGAAACGGGATTGTCTGAACTGCACTTAGTAGACGTTCAATAGAATAACTTTCGNAATCAGTTAAGTAATCATCTTCGANTAGTTCTTCAACCACAAGGGATTTATCTTCATCCCCGATTAATGTACTTTTAAGTTTCTCCACTTCACGACTGACAATAGAGGGTTCATCGCCCCTAATTAAATAGACGTTAACGAATTCACTCACACGTAGATCTTACACCACACTTTTCGTTGGATAACTAGAATAGTTTAGAAGCAAGTTTTCTTCTAAAAATATTTGCTTGCTCAGAATCTGGCCCGAGCACATCTAAAAGGTCAACGAANTCTTTNCGAGCTTCGTCATCTTCTGTGACCTGCTCCAAGAGAAGAGTGAGTCTTTCTACGATTTCATCAGGTGCGATATCCCCGGTTCGTGCTANAGCTTCAACTCTTCTAGTTTCGGGGCTTTCTGGGATTCTTTTAAGTAAATTTAGTGCCTCTTCGGNCCTCTCACTCTGAGCNAAGATCCCCGCTAATGCAATCACTGCATCAACATGGTCAGGGACTGCTGTAAGAATCTCAGATAAAGATTCCTCTGAGCCTTCTGCAAGTAGATTATCAATAATCNTGTCTTGTTCGGTTGGNGTCAGGCTATCCACAAACTCCTGAACAGCGTCCTCTCCTTGAGCTCCCATGAACCCATTCACTACTCCCCCATCCTTGAACGCGTAAACGGCTGGGATACTTTGGACTTGAAAAGTCTGCCGTATTTGAGGATTCTCGTCGATATTCACTGCAACGAGTTCAACCGCTCCATTTGTTTTAGCCACAACAGTCTCAAGGATGGGTGNTAAAGATTTGCACGGTTCGCACNATGGCGCCCATAAATCAACAATGACAGGCAATGTTTCGGAACGAATNATTACATCAGCGTTGAAGGTTTCGTCTGTAACAGACTTCATAGAATCAATATAGCCAAATGCAATTTATTTCACCCTTTTATTCTGATTACTCAAAATAATCGTTAACAATCATTTCCTCATCATAGAAAACCGTCTGATTTGCTACTGAACAGTGAGGGCAATACAGCTCCTCAGGGTCATAATCCTTTTCGCAAGTTTCGCAAATCATAGTTCGTGGAGCTAAGGGGAATTGAACCCCTGACCTCTTCCATGCCATGGAAGCGCTCTACCAACTGAGCTATAGCCCCTTAAAACCGTACCTTATCTGTTTAGTCTTGAACCTTGACATAGAAACTTAAAATAAGCCTAATTTAATTNATTGAATACTCTCGGTTGGCATGNCTCCCCACAACTTTTCTAATTTGTAATGATCACGCTCATCTGAGTGAAATACATGCACTACAAAATCTCCGTAATCCATGAGCACCCATCGGTAATCTTTGTTCCCTTCAATGCGAATTGGTTTTGGCCCAGATTCAATAGTTATTTGAGTTTCAACTTCTTCGACCAAAGCTCGAACTTGGCGGGAATTCATTCCAGAAGTAATGACGAAGTTATCTGAAATACCGAGAACGTCTCCCACGTCAATGATCAACGTATCGTGCCCCTTCTTGCCGTATATCGCCTTTACAGCTATGTCAATCCAAGGTGATCTCACTTACATTTATAGTAACTCATTGAAGAGAATTACTCCCTATCAGAACAGTAACATCCACTGCAGACTCAGATAGTGGCTGAAATTCAATGGCAGAGGCACCAATAACTTTACCGAAAGCTTCAGCAAAGTTTAAAAAATTTTTGTCATAGTAAGTAATAACACTTTCCCGTATTCCGAATTCTTGTGCATTACCTAGCAATTTTATTTCAGCTCCAGCTGCAACGAGTTCCGGTACAAAAGCGTTAACAAGATCAACTCCCCCGACCCCATCAATTAACTTTATTTTAGCCCGTCCGTTCTCATATGGAGATATAGGAAATGGAACTATGTTAAGGAGGACTGAACTGAGAAATTCATCTTCTACTTGCAAGTATGTATCAGAATCNTCAGATTCGGATAAAGACAGGCCTTGAATGATGAAACTCCCAGAGCTTATTCCCTTAAACATGCGATTCAAATCTTTCCCCTGCCAAATACTTTGTAAAGTTTCCGTTTCGTCGCCCGATATTGATCCAAGCCAGGACTCCCAAAAATTCTTGTACCTTAACCATCTGTTNTAACTTGACTCTTCCTCACTTTCCCAAGATAAAAAGTCGAAAACTCTTGATGAGGCTANGGACANCTCNCCGGACTCGTAAATAACTTTGGGCTCCCCATCGGTAAGTTCCAAAAGTGGGTCATTTAATNTAACAGTCAGTGGACCAGCTACTCCAAAGTAGTCATCAATTGCTTCTTCATCCAGAAATGATGTTCCATTAAATCCCAACTGCAGATACCCCCCGAGTTCGGATAGGAATTCTGCTTCACTAACTGCGGAGTAGATGTCACCAATTGACTCATTCTCGCCGATAATGAGGTCCACAGGAAAGACAATAGCCGTTCCGCCTTTGTCACCAGCAAACAGGGACAGTAGGACGAGTGAAATTAACTCGTTACCTGGTCCCTTGATTCCAAGCAAATGTGTGGGTGTTGAAGTTACATAGCTCTCAAAACCGGGAGCTAATGGGTCTAAAACTACCTCCGCAAAATCTCCATCAGCAGATTCTAATATGGCATCAGTAGCATCCTGAACAAGCAATAGGCCAATTAAGCCAATTCCCACTATTACAAGAGGGAGGAGCCAATTCCACCACAGAAATTTTCGATTACCCTTCAAGAGTCACTCACTATAAAGACCATTATCTGCAATATAGTTTCTAATTGATTCAGGTATAGACCCGGAAACGCATTCTTCGTTATCTAACAAAGAACGTATCCTTTGTGAAGAAATGCTTGAATCAAGGCCGCTAAGCCGAATGGCTGAAGAGAGACTAGGAGGTAATGCTTCTTCCATAAAACCAGGTCGATCAATTACCACTACTTTAGCTTGATCTAGAATTATCTCAGGTTGTCGCCATGTTTCAATCCCTATTGCTGAGTCATACCCAAGCAATAAAAAAAATTCAGCACTTTTGTAGATTGACCTCAGAGCACGCAGCGTATTAGCAGTGTTAGACTCACCGCCCAGTTTAAATTCAATATCTGTAACCGTAGCTTCACTGCATCCNTGAAATAGAAGTTCCGTCATTTTTAATCTATGAGAACCATCTGTGACTTGACACATGGAGCTCTTTTGCCAAGGATCATTAGCGACAGTTACTAAAACATGCTCAAGCCGTAATTCCTTAGCCGCTAATTTAACCAACTCGAGATGGGCTTTATGAGGTGGGTCAAACGAACCNCCAAACACACCTAATCTAATATTTTTCTGCACTTTTGTATGCTATACTAATAGATGTCTGATGCAGTAGGCATTGTACAGTTGCGAGCAAATTGACAGATTTAGCTGAAATGCTTGATTTGTTTGATGAAATGCATTAANTTATANATGCTTTTAGAACAGCCCTGTTTTGGGTTGTTTGAACGCGTTAGCGTTCTAGCAGACAAGTAATATCAACAGATCCCCCCGATCAAAAAAGTTGAAGAACTGCATTATAGTTCTGTTGTCAANTCTGGTTTGCCAGANCCCCCAACCACCAACCCCCAACCCCCAAAAAAGAGTGAAAAATTATGAGTGATTCAGTAGGACAATATTTAAACGAAATAGGTTTGGTGCCCCTCCTTACCGCTGCAGAAGAGCGTGAGCTCTCTCAAATTATCGAGAAAGGCGTTGAAGCACGTGAACGTCTTACCGCTGGTGAAAAGGGCGTGGAACTCAAGAGAGCTGATCGAAAAGCAGCAGAGGCCAAAGACCGATTTATCAGGGCGAATCTCCGATTGGTTGTCAGCGTAGCGCGACGTTACCCTCTCCCAGCAGGTATGGAATTACTTGATTTAATCCAAGAAGGAAATCTTGGTCTTGAACATGCAGTTGATAAATTTGATTGGAGAAAAGGTTTCAAATTTTCTACCTATGCCACTTTCTGGATTAGGCAAGCTATCGGAAGGGCACTTGATCAGAAGGCAAGCCTAGTTAGATTACCTGGAGACAGGTCTGCAAGTCTACGAGCTGCACTGCGACAGGTCTCTGGTGATGGCGATGAGCTTGATGAAGAACATGCAAGATTGCATAGACTCACAACTCCTACATCACTTGATAGAACGATTGGCGATGATGATAGCAACGAGCTTGTGGATCTCCTACCAGATGTAAACCCTGGACCAGAGCAAGCGGTTATGGAAGAAGCACGAGAAACAATGGTTTATGACTTGTTAAACGTCCTTGATGATCGCGCAAGATACGCAGTTGAGCAACGTTTCGGCCTTCAAGATGGGCGAAAGCGAAGCTACCGAGAGGTCGGCGAAGAATTAGGTGTTACTGCTGAAGCTGCTCGCNGACTCGTAAAGCGTGCGGTAAATATCGTTCGCGAAAGCGCCCCTGATCAAATGGATATCGACGCAGCATAATTCGTNGATAATCAATCTAAATCCATAATTTGGTTGTGATCTCATAAATAAACNGAGACAATTAGTAGGTGGCTACTAATTGGAACCCNAATAGTTGGACTAATTTTTCTGCTGATCAACAACCTGATTGGCCAGATGATAANGAACTCAACGCTGTACTGAAGCAAATTTCTGAGCTACCTCCTTTAGTTTTCGCTGGCGAAGCCCGGACCTTACAAAACCAATTAGCCCGAGTCTGCCTAGGAGAGGCGCTTCTCCTTCAAGCTGGTGACTGCGCAGAATCCTTCTCAGCACTCTCAGCGAACTCAATACGAGATAAACTTAAAGTTATTCTGCAAATGGCAGTTGCCTTGACTTATTCAACTGGACTTCCAGTTATCAAGGTAGGTCGTATTGCTGGACAATTTGCTAAACCTCGATCTAGCCCCACTGAAACAAAAGATGACGTAGAGCTTCCATCTTTTCGTGGACACATAGTCAACGATACCGACTTCAACGCCGGAGCTAGAACCGCTGACCCCAAGAGACTTCTAATGGCGTATAACCAAAGCTCCGCTACCTTAAACCTGCTTCGAGCTTTCACCAGCGGAGGGTTTGCGGACTTGACGCAAGTCCATTCATGGAACCAACAATTTGTTGCAAAGAGTCCCGCAGGAGCGCAATATAAGGAAATCGCTGATGGAATCACCAATGCACTCGCTTTCATGAGAGCTTGCGGTATAGCTTCGGAAGATCACCCTGCTCTCCATGAGGTTGATTTCTATACGAGCCATGAAGCACTCTTGCTAGGTTATGAAGAAGCCCTTACTCGAAATGATTCCATGAGTGGGGATTGGTACGACTGCTCAGCCCACATGCTTTGGATTGGAGAAAGGACGAGACAGCTTGATGGAGCTCATATTGAATTCCTTAGGGGTGTGAAAAATCCATTAGGTTGTAAATTAGGCCCAACCGCAACGGCAGAAGAAGCTATCAGGTTGTGCGAAACCTTGAACCCGGAGCAATTGCCAGGAAGGCTTACATTCATTACAAGAATGGGAGCTTCGTTGATAGAGAAACAACTTCCCGAATTAGTAAACGCTGTTCAGAGTTCTGGACATCCAGTAGTTTGGGCTTGTGACCCGATGCATGGAAATACTTACACAGCTGAATCGGGATTAAAAACTAGAAACTTCTCTGATGTTGTAGATGAAACAAAGAAATTTTTCCACATACACCGCTCTTTAGGAACCTGGGCGGGTGGTATCCACGTTGAACTTACTGGTGACAATGTGACTGAATGCGTCGGCGGTGCTGAAAATCTCTCGGATGACGACCTTGCTTTACGATATGAAACGATGTGTGACCCAAGGTTGAACGCTTCGCAAAGTCTCGAACTCGCTTTTCATGTCGCTGAGGAATTACGCGCGAATTAGACGAGGTTCTCGACAAAGGCTTCTAATTGCTTTAAATTCCGAACTTCAAATGTTCCGTTACAGTAAGCGCTGTATTCACCGACAATAGAGTCACCGGTATCCCAATAACTCTTTGGTTCGGGATTAAGCCAAAAAACTTTGCGTGCTTTTTCCTCTATGTTCTTTACCACCCACGACTGTGATGCGTGATAATTGTTACGAGCATCACCAAGTATTATGACAGTAGTTTTGGGGCCAATATCTTTTCCAAATCGTTCGTCAAATATCTCAAATGCATGCCCATAATCCGAGTGACCATCAACCCAAATAACATCAGCTTCAGTATTAACCCTATGTATAGCTTCGGTGATGTCGTCAACATTTTCGAAGAAATTAGTGACTTCATCTAGGCCATCTATAAACACAAACGAACGAACTTTTGAGAACTGATTATTCAGAGCGTAAACAAGGTGGAGTGTGAATCTCGCAAAGGCAGCAACGGATCCCGAGATATCAGCGATCACCATAATCTCTGGTTTCGAAGGTTTAGGATATTTAAACTTCGGTTCAGCCGGAACTCCGCCGTACGAGAGCGAATGCCGGACCGTTCTCCGGAAATCAAGAGGCCCCTTCCTTCCATGTCGCCGCTTGCGCGCCAACCGGACAGCCAATTTCCTTGTTAACGGCCATATCGCTCGTCTCAAAGCTACCATTTCTTCTCGACTAGCATGCATAAAATCAACATCTTCGGGGAGAGGNTTACGGAGTGTTTTTGCCATCGCTTCCACTCCCCGATCTGCGACAAGCCTACGTCGGATTTCTGCTTCAATTTCTCTTTTTAATTCATCAATCCGATGCTCATATTCATCTTTTCGTAAACGTTCCTCAAGGAAGCCTGAATCAGGGTCCCCTTCAGCACTACTAGTGAGTAAGCGATCCAAAACCTCTTCAAGGTTCAAGTTTCGTAATGTTCTGTACAAGTAGTATGTTCCCCCCACAGGCCTGCCGGGCTCCATTCCTGCGAAACGCTGGACAGATTGACGAGCAACTGTTCTCATTAAATTTCTGTCCTGCTTCGCAAGTGCTTGAAATAGCATTTCGGCCAATTGCTCTTGAGTTAAACCCTCTTGACTNCCACCTTGCCCCGGGGCTTGCCCTGCTTGATCGCTTTCNTCTTCGTTTGCGCTATTATCAGAGTCCCATTCACCATCAACTAATTCATACTCTTGGCCACGTAACGAGAAATATACTTCAAAAACTGTTTCAAATGCTTTCCAATGTGAGTGATTCTTGACAAGAGTACCGGCCAAAGCGTACTTAAATGTTTCTCGGTCCTCCANTGGGATATGTTTCACTGCTTCAACAGCATCAAGGTTTTCNGTCAGGCTGACCGGCAACCCAGCACTGCGCAATTCAACTATGAATCCGTTCAATAGTTCAAGCAACGGAGAGTGTGTTGCGATTTCCAATTAGTCACTCACCGGAGAGTTCAAATCTTCATCACTGGAAAATTCTTTGATTGCTTTATCAATATCAGAACGGTATTTTAGAAGAATATTGACTGTATCAGTAGCAGTTTGNGCATCAATATGTTCTACCCCTAAATGAATCAAGGTTCGTGCCCAATCTAATGTCTCAGAAACGGAAGGGGCCTTCTTAAGTTCTAGTTGTCTGATCGTCCTAACCACTCGCGCTATTTGATCCCCTAAATTCTCTTCAATATCAGGAACTTTAGTGAGGATAATTTCTCTTTCACGTTCCAGATCTGGATAATCAATATGGAGGAAGAGGCATCTACGTTTGAGAGCCTCAGAGAGTTCGCGAGTATTATTTGATGTCAAAAACACGAGAGGAATTTGCTTTGCTTCAATAGTTCCCAACTCTGGTATTGATACCTGATAGTCAGAGAGAATCTCNAACAGTAACGCCTCGGTCTCAATTTCTACTCTGTCCACCTCATCAATTAACAACACGACTGGATCATCAGANCGTATAGCCTCAAGCAGTGGCCGCGTTAGAAGGAACTCGTCGGAGAAAATATCATCTTCNAGGTCTTCCCAAGAGTTTGATTCATCGGNATTGCGTTCAGTCTGTATTCTGAGGAGCTGTTTTTTGTAATTCCATTCATACAGGGCTTTGGATTCATCTAACCCTTCATAACATTGAAGCCGAATTAATCGAGATCCTGTCATTTCAGCAACGCTTTTAGCAAGTTGAGTCTTACCTGTTCCAGCAGGACCTTCGACAAGTATGGGCTTCTGAAGACGATCTGCTAAATAGACTATGCCTGCAATGCCATCATCCGCTAAATAATCAACAGAGCGGAGGTCATCCTTAACTTTGTTGACTTCTTGAAACCTATAAGACATACGTTTAAAGCGTAGAGGCCATCACACTATTTATGCGAACTGTATTGGATAAATTGTGTATTTGTAGTTGCTTACATTGAGTGTTTGTTTAAAGGTAGGCTTAACTTGTGAATAGCGATCAAAAAACAGGTGACCTAAATAGACCAAGTGGCCGAAATGCAATGATTGTGGGTNCTGGGATCTTGCTGTCCAGATTGTCTGGGCTCATACGGGAGCTTATTTTCGCAGGATTACTTGGAACGAGAGTGGCTGCCGACGCTTTTAAAGCTGCACTTCAAATACCCGGCTTGCTGCAGAACATTCTTGGCGAGGGGACATTATCCGCTTCCTTTATTCCGACCTATAGCCGCCTCATTGATGAGGATAAGAGCGAAGAAGAACCAGGAGTAGTTGCTGGCACGATAGCTACTCTCCTAGGGTTAGCTACCTCAGCAGTAGTCATTGTAGGAATTCTCGCTGCTAGACCTTTGACAAAAGTTTTACTTCCTCTACTACCAAACGAAACATTCGAACTCACCGTCAGTTTAGTCAGGGTAATGTGGGCTGGCCTGGGATTCATTGTGCTTTCATCATGGTGCTTAGGAGTATTGAATGCACATAGGAAATTCTTTTTAGCTTTCGCTGCCCCTATTCTATGGAACGCTGCGCAAATTGTCTTTGCGATTANAGCTTGGACACAAAATTGGTCAGACGCATCTATAGCGAAGGCTGCAGCATGGGGTGTTTTGGTCGGAGGGNTACTTCAATTCATTNTTCAAATTCCAGTCGTAATGAAAGTATCCCCTTCCCTTAAACTGGGCCTTAAAAGAGGATCAAAAGCTGTTCGTGAAATAGTTTCCAAATTTTTCCCAGCGGTAATGGGAAGAGGAATTGTCCAATTCTCNGGGTTTTTGGATCTTTTCCTTGCTGGTTTTCTTGCAACTGGAGCGTTCACAGCCTTATCGCTTGCCCAAATCATTTACATGTTGCCCATCGGCTTATTCGTGATGTCGATTATCTCTGCTGACCTTCCAGAGTTCTCTAGGGACAGAGANAATACCTCTGCTGTTAGGAGACGNTTCATAGCTAGTTCAGAGCGCATAGGCTTCTACTTGGTATTCTCNAGCATTGCCTTCATAACAATGGGAGAACCGCTGGTAGATTTTCTTTTCGAGAGAGGGAAATTTACAAGCGAGGACACACTCTACATTTGGATTGTTCTAGCAGCGTATAGCCTTGGTCTTTACGCTACCGGAATGAGTAGGCTCTACCAGAATTTATGTTATTCCTACGGAGACGTNAAAGGCCCAGCCCGACTTGCTGGTTTTCGTGTTTTGGTTGCAGGCTCTCTGGGCTTCTTGCTTATGTTCCAACTTGATCGTTTTGCAATTGACGATAACAGTATCGTTAGAATTGGCGATTTTCCTTCTTTCTCTCCCCTTCCAGAACTCGCCCGAGCCTTAGACACTACCCCACAGCCGTTAGGAGCTTTGGGCTTGGCATTGGGAAGCTCAGTAGCTGCTTGGGCTGAATACTTTCTCTTACGGAAACGAGTTGCCGAACGATTTCAGATAAAGAGAGATTCACATTTACTGAAAAAGTTTTTTCTCTTACCAGGAATTATATCTGCAATCCTCGCTGGCACTATTTCCTTTTTNCTCTATGACTACGATGCCTATTTAGTAGCGCCCATTGCACTATTGATCAGCGGAATTGTATACACACTTTCTTCATCTTATTTTGGTTCAGAGGCAGCGAAAGAGTTTCTAAAAACAATACGTGTTTTCTAGTTATATTTATCANTCAAAATGACTAATTCATCTCTATGAATAATCTCGCTAGTTTTCGTGCTATCTATTNCTGNNTCTTTCNTTCGTAGATACTCCTTGAGTAGGGACGAATCGNTAGCAACTAAGCCCCGNCCAACAAGATCAGAATTNTCATTTANAATNTCCACAGCATCNCCTTTGTTNAATTCCCCATACTGCTCTANGACACCAACAGCTAGAAGAGATCCNCCGTGATCTTCAATTGCTTTTTGAGCTCCCTCGTCAATAACTAGCCTTCCTTTAGGCTGCACTGCAAACGCTATCCATAGCTTCCGAGCATTCAAGGGTTTGGGCTGNGGGTGGATAATAGTTCCTGACTCCCCTACTTGAAGTAAGGAATCTGCTACTACATTCTCCCGTGTTGCATCAGCAATTGTTGTGGTCACACCTGCCCACGAAGCCATTTTTGCTGAAGCCAATTTTGACTCCATTCCACCACTTCCTAAGTTACCGGAAGCACCTCCCACAACCGCATCGATTTCATCTAGNGACCNTATTTCTCGNATCAATTGGATGTTTCCAGCNGTTTTTTTCTTTGGGTCTTGTGAATANACCCCATCGGTATCAGTAAGCATTAATAACTGTTCNGCATTTAGTAACTGCGCTAAGAGCGCAGCTATTCTGTCGTTGTCACCCCAACGTATAGCATCATCAGCTATGGCATCATTCTCGTTAACTATCGGGAGTATTCCTGACGCTAGGAGTTCTTCAACCGTTGACCGAGCGTGCAAATAACGTTTACGGACAAAGAAATCATCTGGCGCCATCAACAGTTGCGCTATACAAATATCATGCCGTGAAAAACTGTCAGCATAGGTAGCCATTAACTTCGGTTGGCCGATCGCAGATGCTGCTTGCAGAATTCTAGAATCTGTTGGTCGATTAGCAACATATCCAAGGTCAGCAAGACCTGCACCTATTGCTCCGCTACTAACTAGGACGATCTCAGAAAAGTCTCTTTTAGCTATTGCGATTTCTTCTGCCAG
>PATH01000005.1 GCA_002712325.1 Acidimicrobiaceae bacterium
CCTGGCATGTCGTACATAACGAACACATCCCAATTCTCTGAGTTCTCGGGGTGGAAGAAATGTTGAGCGGCTGGTTGCTCAACATGGGTATAGTCACTCACACAACTATTGGTGTCTGCAACAAGCGCATCAAAGATCTTAAAGAAGTCATCTTTGGCAAATGGATGGCCTTTCGTTATCAGCAAAACTCTTGTCATCACAGAAACATAGCTCTCGGTGGACGTTACGTGCAAGATTCTACTAGCGTCAGATGTATGCAAGACCCAAGTGTAATGCCGGAAAGAATCACAGCCCTCCTTGGCTCGGAAGGAGCGACAGATATTGATATCTCTGGGTACGCTCCGATGACTGGTGGCTATTCAAGACTTATGGCCCGTTTCGATGCGAAATTTACTTTTGACGGTGTGCAAGAAGAGGGAACATTCGTCCTCCGAGGTGACCCTCCTGAGGGTCAGGCAATAATTGAAACCGACAGGGCACAGGAGTATGCGGTACTTAAATCTGTGGCTCCGTATTTGAACACACCGCCTGCGCGGTTTCTTGATGAAGAGGGTATTCATATAGGAACATCTGCTCTGATTCTTGAATTTACGGAAGCTGAATCAACGTTGCCGTGGATTGAGAAGAATGGCATCTCAGATTTGCCAATAAAACTCGCTGAACTTGCTGCGGCTATGCATACAATTCCTGTGGAACGGCTACCCAATTCGCTTCAGAGACCAGCATCAGGAGATCCCTTAACCGATCAAATTCAGATGTGGAAGAAGACAGCCATGGACCATGTTGAGCATCTACCAATTTTCCGATATGTTGCTGCTTGGCTTGATAAGAACCGTCCGCCGCCTGTCCCAGTTTCATTAGTGCATCATGACTTCTCGACAGCAAATATGATGGTCGATGGGAAAGGTGATTTAGTCGTCATTGATTTCGAATTAGCTACCGTTGGTGATCCTCGAGAGGACTTAGGGTATTTCAAAGCATATGCTCAAGCGGCACCACCCGATCTTATTGATGAAAATCCTGAAGATTTTCTCAATCGTTATAGAGAAATAACTGGATTTTCCGAGGAACAGGTAAACCCTTTAGTAATGACCTACTTCCTTGTCCTTGGAGTCATTGGAGTAGTGAGCCAAATCGCAAACGTTGGCTCGTCAATGGCTCGGGGGGAAACATCATCTACAAATATCGCTTTCAATTTAGATAACTTACTGTTTGGCCAAGCTGCATGGATGGCAGCTACCGATGCGCTTGAAGCAGCCTTAGATGGAGAGGTGGTTTAATGTTAACTCAACCAACGACCGATAAAATTTTGCTCTCAATTGCTGATGATTTGAACTCTGTTGTTCTTCCATCAGTAACTGATGAACCTGCAAAAGTCCTTTTAGGACAGATTGATCAACTCCTCAGAAGATTAAGCAGAAGAACAGCTTCTGAAATTGATTGGATGATTGCAGAGATCAAACTGATAAATGCTGCTATTGGTAGAGAGACTTCGGATTTGAGTAGCTATTTACTTTCAGATATCGCCTCTGCTTATTCGGAAGCATCTGGGGCGCTTGGTGACGCTATTGATGAGGCTTTTGCGGAAGGCGATAAGCAACAAATTGCTGCCTTACGGGAATTGCTCGCTGACCGTATTGCCAAAGAGCAAGAAATTTTAGGCCAACTTGATCTCGTTGGGAGAGGTTGATTTACACGAGTGTGCCAGATCAGACTATATTCATAGAGGCAAAGAGGAGGGAAAATGTTTGACTTTAAAGGGAAAACAGTTTTAATTACTGGAGCTAGTTATGGGCTTGGAGAACAGTTTGCATACGCATTTGCCAATGCTGGTGCTGATTTAGTTCTGACTGCACGGTCTGAAGAGCTCCTTGAAGGTGTTGGAGAGGCTTGTCGTGAGAAAGGCAGCAAGGTTACCGTCGCTACGGGGGATGTATCCGTTGAGGATGATGTAAGACGTGTAGTTGAACAGGGTATTGCTGACCATGGCAGGATTGACGTCCTCGTAAATAACGCTGGCATCGCTGATATGAGGGGGCTAGCACCAGAACATTTTGATAGTGAGACGTTTAATAGAATTATTTCCGTTGACTTAGTTGGAGCTTTCTTCTATGCACGAGAATGTGGGAGGCATATGCTCAAAAACGGTTCAGGTTCAATAGTGAATATTGGGTCAATCCTCGGGAATGGGGGAAGCGAAAATGGTGTGATTGCTTACAGCGCAGCTAAGGGCGGACTTAGGAATATGACTATGCAGCTTGGCACCGAGTGGGCTGACAGAGGCGTCCGTGTTAATGCAGTTTCACCTGGGTTTATCGTGACTGAAATGACAAGACCAGCTCTTGAAGCCTTGGGTATGGATAAATGGATAGCTACCAGAACACCCATGCGTAGAGTTGGCGAATCTGGTGAAGTTACAAATGCTGTGATGTTCCTAGCATCAGACCTTGCTAGTTACATAACGGGAGTTGATCTTCTCGTTGATGGAGGAACTAACGCAAGTAACGGCACCTTCCAAATTCCACCTATCCACCATGAGTGGAATAAAGATCATCCGATGATTCCTTCAAGCTATGAACCTGTGCAGCCAAGACCTGACTGGTATCAAGCCTTGGAAGCAGGTGTCCCTGGAGTTCACTATCCTCTTCCCGAGGAGTGACAATTTCCGGAAAGTCAAATACCAGTACTAACGCCCCCTTGGAGCCAATTCCTGCGCGAGCGTGGGTAATTCTCTTCGTGTGTTCGGCGTCAATGTTTTTATTGTTAATGGATAGTGCTGCAATGTTTGTTGGTTTTCCTTTCATTGAGGAACGATTCAGCGATTCCGCATCGAGGACAACGCTTTCTTGGGTCGTAACTGCGCTGTTTATTTTCATGGTGTCGTCGTTACTTGTCGCAGGCCGAGCAGCTGATAGGTTCGGTCGTCGGAAAATATTCCTTTCAGGCCTACTTCTCTATGGGGCTGCAGGGATCATGGCTGGAAGCTTACCCGTAATTTGGGTTCTAATTCTCGCACGCTCGCTGCAAGGAATAGCAATCGCCATGTTGTCACCCAGCGGACTTGCCATGAGTCTTAATGAATTCCCACCAAGCCGAAGAGCGTACGCATTGGGAGTCTGGGGTACGATCGGGGCTCTCACAGGTCTATGTGGAAGTCCGGTTGCAGCGGGCATGATTGAGTTATTCAATTGGCAGGCAATATTTATACTGACAGGAGGATTCTCCCTGCTTATACTAATCGCTGGAATCATTGTCCTTTCTGATGAACAGGAAGGCAATAGTCAACTTCCAATAGATTGGGTTTCAGCAATCGTTGCAGTCATGGCTGTAGGAGGCTTGACCCTTTTCCTAGTTCAAGGTCAAGAATGGGGATTCACCTCACCGGTAACAATCCTTTGTTTATGCCTTTCAATTGTTTCGGCACCTTTCTTAGCTAAACGCAATAAGGAGCAGAGGCATCCGCTGTTTCCGCCTTCAATTTTTACGAAACGCTCATTTACCGTCGGAGCAACAGGGTCTGCATTATGCCAAGTGGGTTTCTTCTCAATCTATTTCGGACTCCCCCTCTACATGCGAGAAGTATGGAGTTGGTCGCCGCTTAAAATAGGGTTTGCCCTGATTCCTCTCAATGTAATTCCGCTACTGACTGCTGCAGTTGCTGGAAAAATAGTTGATAGGCAAGGCCCGAGGCCAATGGTCATATTTGGTGGGATTTGGAGTGGAGTTTCTTTTTTGATTATTGGTTTTTTCCTCATGGAAGCTGGATACATACTATTTGCCCTAGGGCTTCTTGTCTCTGGTTTAGGGGCTATGGCGATTGGAAATAATACGACTATCGCAACATTGCTGGATATTGAGGATGATTTGTTAGCTAGCGCTAGCTCTGCGTCATATACAGCTCGGCGACTCGGTTCTGCCCTAGGGGCAGTATTGACGGCAT
This sequence comes from Acidimicrobiaceae bacterium, assembly GCA_002712325.1. GTDB lineage: Bacteria > Actinomycetota > Acidimicrobiia > Acidimicrobiales > UBA8592 > UBA8592. Next base: position 3,941 of record PATH01000005.1, read on the forward strand.
CGATTGTTGGAAACCGGTTAGGCTCAGATTTTAAAGATGTTTATATCTGGGTCTGGATTTTAGGAGCAGGTGCCTACCTTCTCGGGTCTTTGATTACGTACCTGTATTATCCTCGTCGTCATCAACAAGAGCCGAGTAACACTTAGTCTTGAATTATTTACTGAATGGAATATGAGGTACGGTTTGAGCATGGATAATAAAAAAATTGTAATCACAGGAGCTAGTAGGGGTATCGGTCTTGAAATGGCCAGAATCCTAATAAGCAAAGGGCATACTGTTTTTGGAGCTGTACGCAATCCTGACGGAGCCAGCGACCTTCAAGATGCTGGCCCTGCAGGGATACTTCAGCTGGACATAAGTGATCAGGACTCCATCAATAGCTTTTCCAAGGAATTGTCTGGAATTACCGATTCTCTTGACGTCCTTGTTAATAATGCTGGTATCACCAGTAATGATCTCGGTGCAGATCGAAGGCAGTGCAATCCGTGGCAAATAGACCCTCAAATAGTTCTTGATGAGATAGAAATTAATGCCTTAGGACCAATGATGGTGACCCGTGGACTTGTAGAACTTCTTGAAGCTGGGACTGATCCAGTTGTAATGAACACTTCGTCTCAGCTGGGTTCTATGGTGATTGGAGCGATGATGCCTTTTGATGTTGCGTACAACGTTTCTAAAGCCGCTGTTAATATGATCACTGTCATGTCTGCGTCTACTAACAAAAATATTGCATTTGTAGCGTTACATCCTGGGTGGGTTAAGACTGATATGGGTACTGAAGCAGCTGAATTAGAGGTTCCGGAGGCAGCCAATGCGATTGTGGAATCCTTGCTTGGTTTGACCATTGAAGATTCCGGCCGTTTCATTCGTTGGGACGGAACTGACCATCCTTGGTAAAAATGTCTGTACAGCAGATTTGGCGATACCCAGTTAAATCCTTACAGGGCGAGTTACTTACGTCCACTGAAATCACTGATGTCATTCCAGGCGATCGTGGATGGGGCATCATTGACAAGCAAAGTGGGTATCTCCTATCGGCGAAGCGAGTTCCCAAACTCCTTGAAGGCCATGCGAGGATAATTGGCGATCATTGTGTTCTCACGATTAATAGGAATGAATATAGCAGCGAAGAGGAACAGATAAACAAGAAGCTCTCTGATTGGCTTGAAAGACCAGTAAAGCTTTCAAAACCAAGTTCTGATGAAACAAGAAATATAGAGATTGAGTGGGACGACGGCACTGAAGAAACACTAGAGAATCCTGACATATTTGAATTTACGACATCGCCAGGGTGGTTCTTTGACTCCAGTTCTAGTCTCAATTTAATGGGCAGTGCAACGTTGGATTTGCTTGAAAAACGGGTTGGTCCCGNCTCAGGAGATGTTAGAAGATTTCGACCTAATCTTCTTGTCAAAACCGAGAAGCCGTTTGAGGAAAATGACTGGGTAGGAAAGAATCTCAAGATCGGTACATGTGAGGTTTTTGTAAAAAAAAGAACAGATAGATGTGTGGTGATCACTAGGCAAATTGGTGAATTCCCAGCTTCAAGATCGACTCTCCGGTTTCTCAGCGAGAAGCATGAACGGGAGGCGGGAATAAGCATGAGCCCTATTCAATCTGGAGTAATTCATACTGGCGATAGCGTTGAGGTTCTTGAAAGCTAGTTGAACTGCGCACGAATTTTCGGATTTGTGACAAATTCTGGAAGGTTGTCTCCAGAGGAGCCCAAAGTCGCTCCACCATCAACGGTTAGGGTTTGACCTGTAATGTAGCTTGCTTTATCCGATAAAAGAAAAAGGGTTGCGTCAGCGATGTCTTCTGGTTCTGCTCGACGCTGGAGTGGGATCTTTGCTGCTGCATCGTTCAAGTCATCTTTGCCAGCGCGTGGTGTTTTAACTGTTCCCGGTGCAACAGCATTTACGCGGATTCCGTACTGCCCCCATTCAGCTGCCATTGTTCGAGACATAGCCTCTAGGCCGGCTTTGGCAGCTCCGTAACCTGTAAGCAGGGGAACAGCGCGAGTTGCAATTGACGAGATATTTACTATNGACCCGGTAGTTGAACCTGAAATGAGTGAGGATGCTACTCTTTGGCAGCTGATAAGTGCGTACCGTAAATTTCGAGTGAGGATTCTGTCAAACATCTCTAGTTCATAATCTTTGGCGCGACTCCAGTCACTCACTTCAGCCCCTCCNACTACATTTACAAGATGCTGAATGACACCGCTAGACATAATGGCCTTGTCAATTGTTGCCCCAAAATCCTTGAGGTTAGTGACGTCAACTATATGACAATGAATATCATGTCCCTGTTGATTGGCTTCAGAAGTAAGAACCTCAGCGTGAGTCGCATCATTTGTGATGACCATAACTTGAGCACCTGCTTGTGCTAGAGAATGAGTAATCGCCGAGCCGATTCCACCTCCGGCGCCACCAACAACTAATGCTTTTCTTTCCTTCAAACTAAGGACAGGTAATGTTTCCACCTCCGTACATTAGCGGGACGAGAATAGATCATGCATCTTAGATTCGTTAATTCACCTATTAATGGTGGTCTTCTCGCCCGTCTTCTCTAAGCTCTGTATGTGGAATTAATTATTGTTCGTCACGGAAGGCCTGTCAGAATTGAAGGAGCAGACGGAATAGCTGACCCTGAATTAGCTCCTGTTGGTTTTAAACAAGCTGAAGCAGTAGCAGATTACCTCCAGGACCTTTCGATCGATTTAGTGGTGTCATCTCCGTTATTGCGCGCTCAACAAACTGCAGCTCCTCTTTTGGAACGACTAGGCTTTGAGGCTCAAATTGTTGCTGATTTAGCCGAAATTGATCGCGATAGCGACACGTACGTTCCGATGGAGGAACTTAAAAAATCTGGTGGAGAAGAATGGGAGTCAATCATTGCCGACCCTGACAGTATGCATGGGGATGTTGATATTGATGCTTTTACCGGCACTGTTCATGCAGCGTTTGAAANTATTATCTCTGAAAACGCTGGGAAAACTGTTGTTGTTTTCTGCCATGCAATGGTAACGATGTGTTTCCTCCAAAGAATGCTTGGGTATGACGATAAGTACGGAATAAGAATTGACTATGCAAGCATTACGAGAGTTCAGGCGTCTAGGAATGGCGCCCGATCAATTCGCTCTGCGAATGAAACTATGCATCTCGGTGAGCACTTCATTCTCAGCCCGTAATAGAAAGTTTTCTGAAACATGACGTTTCAGAAAACTGGGTATAGTTTGGCTTCATGCAGGCAGCATTAATTACGGGGAAAGAATTAATTGAATTCGTAGATTTTGATGATCCAAGTCCTGAAACAGAACAAGTGGTAATTGACATAACCTACTGCGGTATTTGCGGAACTGATATTCATGCGTTTCAGAGCGATGGGCCTGCGTGGCCTTCTACATGTGGCCACGAATGGACGGGTTTCATATCAAAAACCGGTGCAACTGTAACACGTCTATCTGAAGGTGACAGAGTCGTTATTGCTGTTCCCCCATCATGTGGAAATTGTTCAGCATGCCATTCTGGGCAAATGGAAAAGTGCCAAACGGTTTTAATGGCAACAGTTGGAAGAGGTCCTTTCTCTACCCCTCATGGTGGGTTTGCGAAACAATTAGCAGTCCATCATGGTAGAGCAGTTAAAGCCAATGCCGATCTCAGTGACGAGCAAGCCGCTCAAATTGAACCAGCTGCTATTTGCTTTCATGCTGTTAGAGCAAATTCGCCTCGGTTAGGAGAGGTCGCTGTTATTCAAGGTGCAGGGCCTATAGGTTTAAGCACCCTGCAATGGGTTCGTGTTGCCGGTGTCGGGACAATAATTGTTATAGAGCCAAATGAAGCTCGACGGAAACTTTCACTGGCGTTAGGGGCTCATCATGCCGTTGATCCGTCAGAGGCTAATGCCTTTATCTCAGATCATACGATGGGTCTAGGGGCTGACATAGTTTACGAGTGTGCTGGTATTCCAGCGACTATTCAATCAGCTGTTGATTTAGCGAGGCGAGGCGGACGAGTTGCGATTATCGGATTAGCTATGGGTGATGCCCCTATTAGTCCTCGGCAGTGGTTGACGAAAGAAATTCAGGTCAGCGCAGCTCTTGGTTACACACACGAAGAATTTGAAATGACGATGGGGTACGTGGCTGACGGAAGAATAGATTTGGATATTCTCCATTCAGGTACTGTTGCATTAGCAGATATAGCCTCAATCTTTGGGGAGCTTGCGTCCGGTGTAACCGAGCATACAAAAGTACTTGTGAGGCCTTAGGAGTATACGTGCGGATTGACTTTTGGGTTGACCCTATATGACCCTGGTGTTGGGTGACGGCTCGTTGGGTCGTTGACGGAGTTCAAGCACAGCGTGACCTGGAAGTTACTTGGCAACCTATAAGCCTTTATTTCAAAAACAATCCATCTGAGGATAACCCTCGATTAGCTTGGTACCAAAGGTCTCATAACCTTTTGCGCGTCATGGAATCAATCCGTAACAGCGAAGGTGAAAATGCCGTGCAAAAATATTATTGGGAATTGGGTCGTAGGATCCATCATGATAGGGATTTTATGGAATTTGAACTAGCAGATGTATTGAGCACGATTGGCGTGAGTCCCGATCATCTCAGTTCATTTAATAACCCTGAATTTGATGAGCAAATCCGATCGCGTATGGACGCTGGGATATCTCTAGCAGGGGATGATATCGGCACCCCAATCATTGGATTTGAGGGTAAGGATGGAGAAATGGTCGGGATTTTCGGACCCGTTATAACTCGCGTTCCAGGTAAAGATCAAAGTCTTGAATTATGGGATAGCGTTATTACCCTTACTACTACGCCNGGGTTTTGGGAGTTAAAACGCACGAGGACCGAAAAGCCAGAATTTGGGGAAAGACCATGACTTTTATTGCTAATGAATTAAATCAGATTGCCCCTTACAAGTTTAGGAAGATCCGTCAATGAAGCTTTTTCGAAAAATCCAGTGGTATTCATCNCCAAAGATGATCTATCGGGCAGGTAGAAAATCAATGGCTATGGATGATANGAGTTCTGTTGCGGAAACTGTTTATTTGTATGCGATGGGGATTGATACGAANGATTTTGATCTCTACCGATCAATTTTTGCTGATCGAGTCGCCATAGACTTCTCNTCATATGAGGGATCATCTGTACCGGAATCTAATGTTTTGACTGGAGACGAATGGGTAAACCGAGTCCGTCCGTTATTCACAGGCCTTGCCGCTACTCAACATTCGATGACTAACCCTCTTATTACATTGGCTGAGGATACTGCTACCTGCCGAATGTATATGCAGGCTCATCATGTATTTGAACCTGAAAATCAGGATTCATGGTTCACTATCGGTGGGTACTATGATGACGAACTTGCTAGAGATGATAAATCTCCTACTGGTTGGAAGTTGACGGGAGTGAAGTTAACTGTTCTTTGGCGGAAAGGTGATGACTCAATAATGCAGGAAGCAAGNNCAAAAGGAAAGCAGCTTCTTCGTAATTAAGTTGACGCTTTGTTTCAGGTTGTCCACATGTTGGCTTAGATTCTATCCCGTGTTAGACGTGGCCTTACCTAATGCCTATTATCGGATAAAGGGGATGATAATGGCAGGACGTAAGTTTGATCTGGATTCTGAGCTTGATGCAACGCATCGTGAGGTTTTGAACCTATTTCCGAAAGATTTTTTAACAATGGAAGATATTGCTGGAACGAGAGCGGCGTTCACCGGTCCACCCGCCGAACTATCAGATGATGTTGAAGTTCAAGATGTGATGATCAAAGGGTTAAATAATGANCCCGACTTAAGAGTCAAAATATATCGACCGAGGGAACTTCCGAAGNACTCGCCAGCGTTACTTTGGATGCATCCTGGAGGGATGACTCTTCTCTCCGCTGATTCAGAGGATGAAGCAAATGCTGAGCGGGCATTAAACCACACTTGCTTGGTTGTGTCAGTGGACTATCGTCTTGCTCCGGAAAATCCTTATCCTGCCGCACCTGATGATTGTTATGCGGCTTTACTTTGGTTATCAGAAAATGCTTCATCTCTTGGTGTTGACCCTATGAGAATTGTTATTGGCGGAGCCTCAGCTGGAGCAGGTCTAGCAGCTTCAACTGCCCTAAGAGCACGTGATGAGTCCGGCCCAAAGATACTTTTCCAACTTCTTACCTATCCGATGCTGGATCATAGAAACAATACCCCGAGTAGTTTCGGTGTAATGGATGAGTTTCGAGTTTGGAATAGGCAAGCAAATTTGATTTCTTGGAATGCCTATATTGGTGATTTGGATGAAATTCCTACCTATGCCTCACCGAGTCTCGAAAATAACCTCTCGGACCTGCCTCCAGCTTTTATTTCTGTTGGAAGTCTAGATAATTTCGTGGATGAGTGTATTGACTATGCTCAAAGGCTTATGCAAGCAGGGGTACCAACGGATTTACGAGTTTATTCAGGGGCNTTTCATGGGAGTGTAGGTATGGTAGCCCACTCGCCAATCTCAATTGAGTGGACTAAGGCTGAAAGCGATGCACTTCATCGGGCGTTCTATCCGAGCAAGTGAATTGAGGTGTAATGGANTTCAGAATATTTACTGAGCCTCAACAAGGTGCTGGGTACGAAAGATTATCTGCCCTTGCAATTCACGCTGAAGCATTAGGGTTCGATGGTTTTTTTGTCAGTGATCATTACCATGTAATGGGCGAAAATGATCCACGAAACGGTCCGACAGATGCTTTGACAACAATGGCAGGAATTGCTCGTGATACTAAAAAGCTCCGCATAGGGACTCTTGTCTGTTCTTCTACTTTCAGGCAACCGGGAAGGTTTTCAGTTATTGCAGCCGAGATCGATCAAATGTCTTCTGGCAGGCTTGAGTTGGGTGTTGGAGCCGGATGGTTTGACCGTGAACATGAAGCACTAGGTATCGATTTCCCACCTTTGAAGGAACGTTTTGACAAAATGGAAGACCAACTTTCAATTCTTGAATTGTTTAGGACAACTCCCTCTAACTCCACTTTTGACTATCATGGTAAAACAGTAGTCCTAAAGGATTGTTCTCCGCTGCCTAAATCCCTGCAGGAAACTGGAATCCCATTAATCGTTGGTGGAGGCGGTCCAAAACGGACTCCTAATTTGGCGGCTCGGTTTGCTAGTGAATTCAATCTACCTTTCAGTTCGCCAACTGACTTTGAATTGCAGGCTGAGCGGGTAAAGAAAGCTTGTGAGTCTTTGGAACGTGACCCTGAAAGCATGGTCTTCTCTTCTGCTCAAGTTCTTTGCATTGGAGAGACCGAGNAAGAATTAAGTAAGCGTTCGAAGCGAATAGGAAGGGAACTTTCTGAGTTAAGAGAAAATGGTGTGGCTGGAACTTTGGATGAGGCTAGTGAACGCATAAGGTCGTTTCAACGTGTCGGCGTAACTCGAATGTATTTTCAAGTTNTAGATGAGGATGATTTGGATCAAGTTTCATTGCTGTCGGAATTGTTAAATGAATTTAATGAAACAGTGGAAAATGCCTGACTTGTCAGAAAAGGTTTTTGTTATAACCGGAGGTAACGGAGGCATAGGGCTGGGTCTGGCCGAGGGAATTGCTGAAGCTGGTGGTGCAGTTGCGGTATGGGCTCGTAACGAGGAAAAGAATGCTTATGCAGTTAAAACTCTCAGGGAATTTGGAGTTGACGCGGAGTCTTATATTTGTGATGTAAGCAATGAAGAAGACGTCGCCACAACCCTTGCTTCAACGATTGAAGATTTTGGGAGAGTTGACGGTTTATTTGCGAACGCTGGTCGCGGCGGAACAGGAACTCCTTTTATAGATACTTCTCTGGAAGAGTGGCGTAAGGTTATGGCCGTGAACCTTGATGGGGTCTTCTTATGTCTAAGGGAAGCTGCAAAGCACCTTATTGCTCAGGGTTCGGGAGGTAGCCTTGTTGCTGTTTCATCAACATCGGCGATACATGGTGCTGCTGGGAATGAAGCATACGGTNCAGCAAAAACGGCTGTGACTGGCCTGGTGCGGGCGCTCGCAGTGAGNTTAGCTCGATTCGAAATCCGGGTTAATTGCNTGTTACCGGGTTGGACCGTAACGGAATTAGCCAATCCTGCTTATGAGAACGAACATTTTCGTGAAGTTACCACGAAGAGAACACCGGTTCGTCGTTGGGCTAGCCCGGAAGAGTTTAGAGAAGTAGGAGCCTTTCTTGCTGACCCCTCTCAAACATTTCATACGGGTCAACAAGTTTGCGTCGATGGTGGGTACACGATTTTCTGAATCTTGTGTCTTAAATCACAGCAATAATTTCATAGCTTCTCAAAGTTCAGGTTCTATTTCCCCTACTGTAGGAATCTATGCCTGAAACCCCTCAAAGAGGAACAACCCGTGATGCTCTTGCAATCCCAGCCTTNAGGAGACTATATATTGGATCTTTCCTGTCTGGTATTGGGCGCTGGATGCAGGCAGCAGCATTGGGTGTTCTAGCGTGGGAAATTAGTGGATCTAGTGGGTATTTAGGAGCAATCATTTTTGCGAACCTTGGACCTCTTGCNCTACTCAGTTTGGTCGGGGGATCTTTGGCCGACACNGGTAATCGGCGCANAATTCTTTTCCTGACACAAATTTGGCAACTTNTTTGGACGATAGTCTTAGCAGTTAATGTCGCTGANGGGGAAATAGGTCAGAACTCTTTACTGATTATTGTCTTCATCATTGGGTTAGGTCAAGGAGTTTATGCGCCAACTTTCACATCTGTGATTCCTGAATTAGCAGGTAAGAATAATCTCCAGGCTGCTGTGGCTTTAAACTCGATGTCAATGAACGGGGCACGCGTTATTGGTCCTGCTCTTGGTGGGTGGTTGACTAGTAAGTTTGGGTTCGCTGAAGTATTTAGCTTGAATGCTGTAACCTATCTCTTTGTTCTAGTTGCAATAGTTTTAACAACTATTCCGCCAACCTCAGCAGACCCACGAAACTTAGGNGACCGCCTATTTGGAGGGTTTCGGATTGCGTTCAGAGCCCCTCAGGTAGGAAGACCATTGACTCTTATGTGTCTCTTTTCCTTCTTTTGTTTGCCATTCATCGGCCAACTACCAGCAATAGCTGAAGTCAACATGAGCATAGATGCTAAAAGCTCACAGTATGGATGGTTTTACGCAACCTTTGGTTTTGGGGCTTTATTTGGAGCCGCAATTGTTGGCACTGTACTTCTTCAAGCGTCACGAAGCCGACTTATCAGGTTGTCGTGCATTGGTTTTGGGGTCACCCTTGCATGGCTCGTCTTTCTTCGTTCGATCAATATCGGGTATTTCGCTATCTTCTTCGTAGGTTTCTTTTATTTAATTCTTCCTACAACACTGAGCACATATTGGCAGGAGCACGTTGATGAAAATATTCGTGGAAGAGTAGCCGCTATTTGGGTCTTATCATTCGGTGGAACTGTGCCGTTTGGGAATTTGATTGCCGGTCCACTTGTGGACGCAACTTCGTTGTCAGCAGTGCTATATTTCAGCGCCGCGTTTGCAATAGTACTTGGTGTATTCTTCACTTTGAAACAGGGACCAGTCATCGGTGAGGAAATTCTTTCAGATAAATAACGTTATTTATCTGATGACTCATTCATGTAGTCTCGGTAGTAGGTGATTTTGCCATTCATTACCTCATATACCCCTACGCCTTCTCGATAGCCATGGTCTGAAGTAAAGGACCATTGGGCCCAGGCGGTTGTTTCATTTCCTGAGAGTTTCTCTAATCTGAAGGTGCCATTTATTGACTTTACTGCTTGGTTCATTTTCAGCAGGAATGCGCCAATTTCTTCTCTGCCTTGAAAGATTCCATATATAGGGTCTACAAATAGAGCATCCTCGGCAAATAGATGCTCTGTTGTTGTGTAATCTCCGGAATCTTGGTTTTTCCAGAATTTTTCAATAACTTGATATGCGTCTCCAGCCATGNCGGTTTCCTCTTAGTTAACGAGTTTTTCGTGCCCTTCCCAATAAGGGGCACGTAGTTTATATTTCTGAAGTTTCCCTGTTGCGGTTCTGGCGAGTTCAGCACGGAATTCTATGNTNGTNGGGCACTTGTAGTGAGCTAGTTTCGTTCGGCAGAACTCTATGAGTTCTTCTTCTGAAATATCACCTTCAACTACGACTAGGGCCTTCACTGTCTCTCCCCATTTCTCATCTGGGACACCAATGACAGCTACCTCTGTGACTTGTTCATGTGCAAATAAAACATCTTCAACTTCAATTGATGAGACATTTTCACCACCGGAAATGATTACATCTTTTTTTCGGTCGGCGATTGTTACATACTTGTCCTCATCGATATAGCCACCGTCTCCGGTATGGAACCACCCATCACGTATGGCCTCATTTGTTGCTTCGGGTTGATTCCAATAACCCTTTAAGACATGGTTTGATCGTGCGCAAATNTCTCCGTCTTCTGTAACTTTAAGCGAGACGCCNAGGGCNGGTGCTCCGGCACGACCCANCAACTTNGCTCTTTCAGATGTTGATAATTCATCCCATTCTGATCTGCCTCGCGACATTGTTAATAGTGGTGCGGTTTCGGTAAGACCGTAAATTTGGATAAATTCCCAATTAAGCTCGGTTTCTATTCTTTCAATTATTGACGTAGGTGGTGGGGCTCCAGCGACGACGATTCTTGTTTTCCCAGATCCCGGTATGGGACCGTCCCATTCAGATGCTGCATCTAAGATTGCGGCTACTACTGCCGGCGCTCCGCACAGCAGTGTAACTCCGTGCTTTTCAATTCGGTTTAATATTTCTCTACCGTCAACTTTCCTCAGAACGACTTGGGGTACACCCATTGCAGTTAGGGCGAATGGCATCCCCCAGCCATTGCAGTGAAACATTGGGAGGGTATGTAAATACACATCACGATCATTAACGCCTGTTTGCCAACCAAATATTGCCGCATTCGTCCATAACATTCTGTGTGTCATTTCGACACCTTTTGGTCTTGCAGTTGTGCCGCTTGTGTAGTTGATGGTGGCCGTTGCGTCTTCGTCTGGAACCCAAGGAGAAGGTTCACCGGCTTTGTAGAGTATTTCGTCAGACTCGTTTCCCATAGTAAGGAAGTGCTTTACTTTAACTCCTTGCAGCGTCTCTTCTAGTTCAGGGTCAACGATAAGGACTTCAGCGCCGCTATGTTCAATGATATAACTAATCTCTTCCTGGTTGAGTCGAAAGTTAATCGGAACGCCTATACGTCCCCATGCCGCTGTGCCAAACAAAAAGGTAAGCATTCGGGATGCATTATGCGAAACCAAAGCAACCCTGCCTTGCTCAGCAACGCCTAGCTCTTCAAACCCTTTTGCCATGGCTTTCGCTTTCGCTGCAAAGGTACCGTAAGTCATATCAATCATTGGTTGCGCTGGCTGGTCGGGTTCGTCGATAACACCTATCCGATTTCCGTACACAAGATCGGCCCGTTCAAGATGGTCCTTTATAGTTAGTGGTACAAACATCGTCTCTTCCTGTCTTAGTGGAATCTGTTTTAGTTCAGAAATAAGGGGTGGGAAAATTCATATCTAATAAAGCTTGTAAGAGATTCTAGAAATAGTTTGAGATATGCCTTCGTTGCGTATTAGCTGCTAGGTTTGGACAAATGAACGCACCAAACATTCTTTTAATTGTGTCCGACCAAGAGAGGCAAAGGGACTGGATCCCCGATGGATTTGATCTTCCAGCAAGAAAGCGTCTGATGGATGAGGGTCTGGAATTTACCAGATACTACACACATACATCACCTTGTTCTCCCGCTAGAGGGACCTTGTTCACAGGACAATACCTTCCCGTGCATGGAGTTAACGAAAATTGCATAATGCCAGCTAACGGAGAACTCTCAACTGATGCACAAACATTAGGGAAACTATTTAGAAATAAAGGGTATTACACTGGATATAAGGGGAAGTGGCATTTGGCACCCGATGCATTCCCAGACATGGATGCATATGGTTTCAGCGACTGGGAAGGCAATGATAAAGCCTTTTGGGGACAAGCAGGAAGTGGCGTTGAATTTGATGAACCTATCGCGCGATCAGCAGCAGACTGGATACGCGACCGAAAC
>PATH01000006.1 GCA_002712325.1 Acidimicrobiaceae bacterium
TTCTTTGAAGACGGACCATGGGATAAAATTAAGCAAGGAATGCCAGAGTTCTATGAAAATACGGTCAAAGACCAGCCAAGCGGGCGAATGGGCTCAGCAGAAGAGGTAGCAAACGTAGCTGCGTTCCTATGCAGTCCAGCGGCTTCATGGGTAACTGGAGCCAATATCGTAGTTGATGGTGGTTACACAAAGAGAATTGAATTCTAGGAGCAAATGATGTCTGAGGAGAAGCCTGAGAAAGTAGACGCATATCTTGTAGCTGGTGGAAGGTTTCATGACATTGACTACGCAAGGCTTGAGTTGCTAAAACTTCTTAGCGAGCACCCCTATATACGCGTCAAAGTAGGGTCAGACTATGAGGACACAGCTTCAATATCTGCATCATCTATGCTCATTTCCTACACATGCGACATCAGGCCCTCTGAAAATGCACAAATAGCCATCAGAGATTGGGTCAACAACGGAGGCAGATGGCTAGCGCTCCATGGCACAAATTCCGCCTTGGATTTCGACCCTCCTAATCCGGTAGGTTCACCGAGATGTTTCCCAATCTGGGCGGAACTACTCGGCAGCCAATTCATTTCACCCCCGCCAATAGCGCCGTTTCCAGTTCAGGTTTCAGATCCAGATCACTGGCTCGTCGAAGGAATAGAACCTTTCGAAACAGATGATGAACTCTACTTATGCGAATATCATGACAGGGATAGCCTGCATCCCCTAATGCAAACAGAATGGCAAGGTGAAACACCTGGATTCGTTGATTCAGACTGGACAGATTGCGACCCAGTACATCTAATCATGTATCTCAAATCCCACGGAAATGGAAAGATCCTATACAACAATCTCGGGCATTGCCGAGGACACTGGGATATGACCGAAGCCGTGAAATATTACCCTCAAATTGAAAGATGCTCATGGGAGATACCGCAGTACCATGAATTATTACGAAGAGGAATACGGTGGGCGTTAGGTGAAGAAGGCTAACTTCGATTAGTCATCGAACAATATCAAGATAAACTACAAGACAAGAACCGAACGGAGTTTGAATGGCTACCAAAGAACAAACAAAGATTTCAAAAGAAGTCCTCTTTGACCTGCACCGCCGAATGGTAAGAATTCGACTACTTGAAGAAGCAGCAGGGCAACTAGCATCCGAAGCCCGAATCCCAGGCTTCATTCACCTATACGTTGGCGAAGAAGCGGTTGCGGCAGGAGGGTGCGTGGCACTCAAAGATGAAGACCAAATCTCTTCTACCCATCGAGGGCATGGACATTTGGTAGCCAAAGGCGGCGAATTCAAACCAATGATGGCAGAATTCATGGGCAAAGCAACAGGCTATTGCAAAGGCAAGGGCGGCTCAATGCACATATCCGACCTTGACCTCGGAATGTTAGGCGCAAACGGAATCGTAGGAGCCGGCGTACCCATCGCCGTAGGTGCAGCTTTCGCAAACAAATACAAAAACAACGGACTCGTTACCATGGCATTCTTTGGCGACGGATCCACTAACATTGGTGCGTTCCACGAAGCAGCTAACATGGCCTGCGCGCTACACCTTCCAATAGTCTTCATGTGCGAAAACAACGAATACGCTGAATACACAGCACGGGAAAGAGTAATGGCAATCACCGATGTAGCCGATAGAGCAGCAGCTTATGGAATGCCCGGAGTCATAGTTGATGGAATGGATGTAGTAGCAGTCTACGAAGCAGCACGAGTCGCTGTCGCCAGGGCACGAAACGGAGAAGGCCCATCAATGATTGAATGCAAAACCTACAGATTCTACGACCATGCAGGAGTCAGCGGGTTAGGAAGAACATACCGATCCGATGAAGAAGTCCAAGAATGGATGGACCGAGACCCGATCAAACTCTTTGAAGCCCAGCTCGCAAAAGCAAAAGTAATGAGCGAAGAAGAAGCTAAAGAAATCCACGCCGGAATCCAAGCAGAAATAGATGAAGCTATCGAATTCGCCGAGAACAGTCCTCTTCCAGATCCGGAAGCAGACATGCTAACAGACGTATATACGGAGGCATCATAAAATGGCAGTGACAGAGACAGAACAGCGCATCATCAGATACAACGATGCCTTCAATGAAACCCTCGCAGAACTCCTTCGCGAAGACCCGGACATATTCATAGCTGGCGAAGATGTCGGGCGATATGGAGGCGTCTTCCAATCATTCGCAGGTCTCAATGCAGAATTCGGAGATGAAAGAGTTGTAGATACCCCTATCGCTGAACAAGCAATCATAGGTCTAGGAATTGGAGCCGCAGCCGTAGGACTTCGACCGATCGTAGATCTCATGTTTATGGACTTCGTCATGGTATCAATGGATCAGATCGCTAACCAGGCTGCAAAAATGAAATATATGTTTGGTGGGAAGGCAAAACTACCTTTAACCATCACTACCACAGGCGGAGCTGGACTAGGGGCAGCAGCGCAGCACAGCCAAAGCCTAGAAGCATGGCTTATCCACGTACCAGGACTGAAAGTCGTCTACCCATCCAACCCATATGACCTCAAAGGCCTATTGGTTTCATGTGTTCGAGATGATAACCCAACAATCTTCACCCTTCACAAAGCCATGCTAGGTTCAAAAGGTCACGTCCCTGAAGGGTTATACGAAATACCACTAGGAGAAGCAAATATTGTACGAGAAGGTTCCGATGCAACTGTCATCGCTATTGGGAAAATGGTTCCTGAAGCCGAAAAAGCAGCTGCGACTCTCGCAGAAGAAGGAATTGACATAGAAATCATTGACCCCCGAACACTGCTTCCCTTCGATATGGATACCGTTATCCAATCAGCCAAAAAAACTAACAGGATCGTCATCGTGCATGAAGCGGTAAAAAATGGAGGAATAGGAGCAGAAATCTCAGCTCAGATACAAGAGCAAGCATTTGATTACCTAGATGCTCCTGTCACAAGAGTTGCTGCACCCTTTGCACCAGTTCCCTTTAGCCCAGCCTTGGAACAGGCATATGTGCCTAACGCTGAAAGTATTGCAAAGGGCGTAAGAGACGTTCTTCATAGAAATATCTAAAACACATCGTGGCAACCGTTGGGATTATTGCAAGCCCATCCGCAGGAAAAGATGTACGAAGACTCGTAGGTCACGCGGGCTCAACAGGTGACGTGGACAAAATCGCGGTCATTCGACGTGCAGCTTTAGGCGTCATTGAATCAAATGTAGATAGACTCCTATACCTCGATGATACGCGCCACCTCATTCAACGCGCTCTAGAAGGAATTCCACACGGAGATGTGCAGGTTCAACCGATAAGCCAAGCTGTTATGGGAACTGGTCGCGACTCTGAAAAAGCGGCGAAGGCTTTACAAGAAGAGGGGGCAGGAGCCGTCATTGTCTTCGGTGGTGATGGAACTAATAGAGACGTTGTCAAAGGCTGGCAAGATGTCCCACTAATACCACTCTCAGTAGGAACGAACAACGTGTTTCCATTCCACATGGAAGCAACTCTTGGAGGCATAGCAGCAGGGCTTGTAGCAAAGGAAATAGTGCCCTTTGAGGAAGTAGTAGAACAAGCCAAGGTAATCAAAGTTGAATACGACAACGCTGAACGCGACCTCGCACTTGTCGACCTTGTATTAGTTTCAGGCGATTTCATAGGTAGCAGGGCAATCTGGGATGTAAGCAACCTCCAAGAAGGAGTCTTCGCTATTGCTGAATCGGCTTCTGTAGGGCTCTCATCAATAGCAGCAACGCTGGAGACCGTAAACCGAAATGAGGATGCAGCGATGCATGTCATAATGGGGGAAGGAAGCACATCGGTGCGGGCCCCTATCGCTCCAGGGACGTATGAGACAATTGCAGTGAAAGAATACAAAAAAATAAGTCTAGAAGAGCAGGTAACTATGAAAGGGCCAGGTGTTTTAGCTTTCGATGGCGAACGTGACCGAGTATTACAAGAGGGCGAAACAATAGTCGTATCAGTATCTAAAGAAGGTCCTTGGGTTATAAATACTCATAGAGCGCTGGATTTGGCTAACATGAATAAACACTTCGTTAGTTCCACCTAGGAGAGCCATGGCCACAAGAATCCTTATGCCAAAACTTGGACTCACTATGACCGAAGGGACCATCAC
Organism: Acidimicrobiaceae bacterium; assembly: GCA_002712325.1. Lineage (GTDB taxonomy): Bacteria > Actinomycetota > Acidimicrobiia > Acidimicrobiales > UBA8592 > UBA8592. Next base: position 4,110 of record PATH01000006.1, read on the forward strand.
GGAATGGGTCGTTGATGCTGGACAGAAAGTTGAAAAGGGCAACGTTGTCATGCTCATTGAGACTGACAAGGTAGAGGCAGAGGTTGAAGCCGATGCTGACGGCATCGTCCAATACGTAGCAAATGTAGGAGATACACTCGAACCCGGAGAAGTCGTTGGATGGCTTCTTGAAGATGAAGAACAGCCCGATGATGAAAACAATGAAGAACCTGCATCTGAAGAAATAACCGAAGAACAAACCCCAACAAAGCAAGATGTTGACACCAGTGAACCTGAAATAATCGATACTCAAAATGTTGAAGAAGACGTTCAACAACAAGAGCCTGAAGAATCACAGAGCTCCGACCGGGTCCTCGCATCTCCAAATGCAAAACGTGTAGCTAAAGAAAAGGGAATAGACCTCCAACAAGTATCAGGTTCTGGTCCGAGTGGGCGAATAACTTCGGAAGACGTCAATGCAATTCAAGAATCCCTGCCTGCTTCGAGCCGTGGTCGCATTCTGGCATCTCCGAATGCAAAGCGTGTAGCTAAAGAAAAGGGAATAGACCTCCGGACCTTAACCGGAACAGGGCCAGGGGGCCGAATCACATCAGAGGATGTTATCGAGGCACCGAAACCTGAAGCACAAGCACCTACACAACAGCCAGAAATAGAAAAGGCACCTCAAGACACTATTGATCAAATCCCAGTTCCATTTGCTGCGCGAAAAACTGCAGAACAGCTAGGTGTAGATCTCACACAAGTCAAGGGATCAGGGCCAGACGGAAGAGTAACTAAACAAGATGTTTTCGCTCACAGTAGAACGCATGCCACACAACAGCAAACGCCAGCAAGAACTGTCTCGACTTCTCAACTTGATGGGAATAGAACACCGATAAAGGGTATGAGAGCAATCATCGGAGAACGCATGCACTCTTCGCTACAAGAAATGGCTCAACTCACCCTAACAATGGATGTGAAAATGGACCGCGTGGTTGAACTACGGGAACAATTGAAAGATATCGGGTCCGAAGAACTCGGAGCAGTACCAGGTTATACAGATTTTGTTATAGCCGCAGTAGCACAAGCCCTGCTCCAGCATCCTGCAGCGAACAGTCAAATTGACGGAAATGACATCGTTGAACTCAACCAAATTAATGTCGGAATGGCAGTAGCAGTAGCCGACGGCTTAGTCGTCCCAGTCGTACATGGCACCGATAAACTCGAACTTGCAGAGATAGCCATGGAGACAAGCCGACTCGCAGAAGCAGCGAGAAACAAGAAACTATCACTAGCAGAGATGGAAGGCGGAACTTTCTCAGTCACTGCGCTTGGAATGTACGGAGTGGATGCATTCACACCTGTGATTAATCCGCCAAACTCAGGAATACTAGGTGTGGGGAGAATCCGAGACGATGTTGATTGGGATGGTGATACCCCAGTGAAAGTGAAGCGCATGACTATCAGTTTCACCTGGGATCACAGAGTGCTAGACGGAGCTCCAGCCGCAGAGTTCGCTGCAACCATTAAAAGCTTCCTAGAGCAACCCCTTAGACTACTTGCCTAAGGAAGTGGTTCATGTCCCGCTCAAAGCCTCAACTATAGGAGCTACATCATCTATTGATGCGCCTCCGAAAGTAATGTAATTAATCCCAAATTCCTCACGACGTTGCTGGATCCTCTCAACTATCTCAGAAGATTGACCTATCAAGCAGTGTGGGTGATTAAGTATTTCAGAAGGCGATAAATTAAACAGTTTCGCAAATTCGTTTGCGACAACATCACTATGGTCGGTCACCACGGTGAAATAGGCTGCTATTTCAATCTCTAAATCTGAGAACCGATCACCGGCACCTGCTTTAATCCATTCAAGCTTTTGTAATGTTCCTGCACTTGTTCCGCTACCAACACCCTCCGGACCAATCTTTCCAGCGCTGTTATTAAAATTGATTGAAACGATATCTGCGTGTTTTCCAGCAATTCCTAAAATTCGTTTAGCGCCACCACCAATCATTACAGGAGGCATCTTTTCTAGAGTAGGGGCACCGGAGAAACCCGACACTTTGATGTATTCTCCATCAAGATCAATCTGATTACCGCTGTAATGTTGCCGAATTAGGTCCAGAGTCTCAACCATCTTATTAATTCGTTTACCTGGAGACATCATCGGAATTCCCATCGCTTCATACTCGCTTCGAATCCAACCAGCGCCTAAGCCCAGTTCAAGCCTTCCTTCGCTAAACCAGTCAATGGTAGCTATCTCTTTTGCCAGGACTACAGGCTCGTGATAATCGCAACATAATACGCGACAGCCAACACGAATAGATTCAGTTGCTTCTACAGCAACAGTCATAGCAGGAAGAGCTGCCAGATTCTGTAAGGGGTGATTTGCAGCTTCCAGAGCCGGCCCTTCGCCAACGTAATGGTCAGCAAGATGGAAACTACTAAATCCAAGACCTTCAGCTTTTTTAGCTAACTCACGCCAATCTGAAGGCGACGAGGACGAATAGGACTGAAGACCAAAGCGGAAAGGCTTCGTCATAATATATGCACCTCGCCAGTACTTCCATTGACTTCGATTTCACAGCCATCGGTTATTCTTTTAGTTCCATCCGTAACAGATATGACGCATGGGAGGCCTAATTCGCGACTTACGATAACAGCGTGGCTTCTTTGGCCGCCCACATCAACTACTACAGCTCCTGCAGTTAAAAAAAGTGGAGTCCATGACGGGTCCGTTAAAGGAGCAACAAGAATATCACCGGGTTCGAGCGCATAAGGATCTGTCGGATCAAGAATGACTCTGGCTGTTCCTCTGACAGTTCCAGGGCTACCAGCTACTCCACCAAGTACATCACCAGATACGGCACTTTCCACAGTCTCAGCTCCAAGCTTCTTATATTGTGAGAGGGGAGGAACGAAACCATCTTTGATAAAGAATGGCGGCTCAAGAGTTTTAAGCTCCTCGTACATATCAAAACGTCCCTCAAGAATTCCCCGCATTGATGATGGATCAGTTACATAGGATTCCAACTCACTATCGGTAAGCATGTAAATATGCTTAGCTTCGCTTAAGTAGCCTTCTTCCACAGCTTTTTTCCCAAGCGCTTCAAAAGCGACCCGGATTTCATTGACGACACGAATATAGTTCGCTTTAGATCGTTCTTGAAAAGCCATAATATTTCCAGCTACAAGTGCAGCCTCAAATTGCCCAGAGAGTTCCTCATTCCCTAATTTCTCTAATTCTGACCGAACGTACCGAATGGTTTCAACTCTACTTTCCGCCATTTTCTGATGGCGATCGGAAGGGTTTTCATCATCATGTTGCAAACGAATCCGATCAAGAAGAGCCAACGCTATTGACGGCTTTGTTTCCCAAGAATCCGCAATGATTTCATATTCATTCGGTCCCCGAGAACCATATTCAAAGATGAACTGTGCCCACTCATTTAAGAATAGTTCTGCATCAACATCACTCGATGCATCAAGTCTCTCCAAAAGGGTCTCAATCCCATTCTCAAATTCTGAGGACAAATACTCAGATGAACGAATAGCTCTAGAAAGGTCCCAAAGAAAATACGATGGTGCAGCCGAGTCAACATCACCAAGTCCTGTAATACACCGCATAGGAATAGTTGAATCGCCTATGGCATCACCAACTGCGCCAAGAATACCGGGTGCAACTCCAGAACTAGATGCAGCAACACAATGGGTATTGTACGTTTCAATAAGCCACGGCTGAAAAGTGCGGGCATGAGCGACAATTTCACTCATTGTGAGAGCATCTAAGTCTGGCCGGTTAGCTCTCAAAGCGATAGTCTTCTCCCTAGCTTCATCTACCTCAGGCCATTCAGTAACAGTCATAACCCAACCCATATGAGCCAGAATTCCCTCGGTGAGATCCTCATTCACATCATCAGGATGNTCAACGTACGCTGGAACATCGGGGTGGTCCCCAAAAAATGCCANATCCAGACCCTCTATAGTGACGGCAGGGTTTCGGACCCCNTGCATCCTCACGTTAGCCAAATTGATATAGAAAAAACCACCAAAGAAGCCACCAACCTCGGGTCGAACATCCGACATTTCGCCTTCTGTGAAATAACCTTGCCGGATATATCCATCTCTCCACCCAATAATAGTGCCGTTATCCCATGTAAAAGTCTGACCCAAAGGACTGGCAGGGGGAGCGAGAACCTCACCCGCATTCGCTCTTGTATAGTGTGGCCAGCGTTCACTGGGCTCCCAGTCACAAAACCAATATTCATCCATAATGTCCTCCGAAAAGCTGAAATCTCTATGAAAGTAATCCGTCTGCTAATCTTTTGCGAATTCAGGAGAAACCTTTTAACTAATCAATAGCTTTCAAGTTTTTCCTATCAGATTTGAGCATCTATCCTTGTCAAAGGCTGTCAGGAAGGAAACAACATGCTTGATATCGCAATGGCACTGAGATTGAAAGGTATTGCCTCAAAAGAGCACATATCTGAAATAACCGGAAAAGGGCAATCAGATGTTGATGAAGTCCTAAATATGATGCAAGAAAAATCATATGCGCAAGAGACCCCAAGAGGACTGCGTCTCATGCCCGAGGGGAAAGAATGGANAGACGGCCTGTTGGAGAAAGAAAGAACAGGAATTGATTCTACTAAGGCTGAAGAAATCTACGAAGACTTCTGTAGTCAAAATGATTCCTTCAAACAACTAGTGACTGACTGGCAAATAAAAATCATTGATGGTGAACAACAACTTAATGACCATACCGACGAAGCCTACGATCAACAAATAATCAACCGCTTAGTTGAACTAGACCAGACCGTCGCCCCAATATTTAAAGGAGCGGCCGACTTGGCACCACGATTAGAGCGCTACCTTGCAAGATTCTCGAATGCTTTATCCGAACTGCAATCGGGGGATCACTCTTTCCTCGCAGCACCGTTGAAAGATAGCTACCACACTATTTGGTTCGAGATGCATGAAGAACTAATTCTCCTATGTGGCAGAAATAGAGCAGATGAGGCAGCCGCTGGTCGAGGAGCATGACATTCAGGGGCAGAAGAGCTGACCTGATGCTCGGGGCNTATCAATGGTACGCAAAAAGNGCAGCAATCCATCCNAAAAGCAAAACTGGNAAAAAATTTTCAGCCTTTGGGGAAGGGTCAATAATGTGCTTCCCACCCGCTGCGCTATTCGGTGAACATGCCATCAAGGTTGGACGAGANACGATGATCGGTCCCTATGTTTCNCTNAGTGCAGGAATGGCTCCCACGCAGGAATTGCTCTCNGATAAAATTGTAGAAATAGGGGATCGCGTTCTGATAGGAAGGAACTCNAGCATTGTAGGTCATTTCCACATTGTCATTGAAGATGACGTTTTCTTCGGGCCAAATGTTTATGTCACGGACCAGAATCACGCCTTTGACGACTTACAAACGCCAATTGGTAAACAAAGCATGCCAGAGGAACCAGTTCGCATAGGANCAGGNTCATGGATAGGGACCAACAGCGTGGTGCTACCAGGTGTAACTATAGGAAAACATGTCGCTATCGNAGCAGGATCAGTTGTCACAACTGACTTGCCTGACAATTCAGTAGCAGTAGGATCTCCTGCAAGAGTAATTCAACAATTTTGACGATANCGCACAGATTATCTACGGTTAAGGAAAAGGAGGCACAGCATGACTTCTCAAGCAGTTGATGCATTGCAAAAGATTCATATTCAAGTTGAAAAAGTCATAAACGGAATGAATCAAAGCGACTGGGAATTACAAAGCTTATGTGAGGGGTGGCGCGTACAAGAAGTCTTCGCGCACATGTCCTCAAACATGAAAGAGGCAATAAATCCANCCCCTCCACCTGAGCCACCACAAGAACCTATGAAAGCTGAAGAAGCAATGGAAGCTTTAGTCACTCCCAGGAGAGACTGGNCAGCTCAAGAATTGCTTGACGAGTATGCAAAATACCTCAATGACTGGATTAGTTGGCTAGNGGCTTTGCAAGAAGAACCAACAGCTTCTATGGAAGTTCCACTAGCAGACCTTGGAACATACCCAATGCACATGATGGCAAACGCATTTGCCTTCGACCATTACTGTCATCTCTATATTGATATTCTCTCTCCAGAAGGCCCCCTCTCCAGTAATCTGGACGAAGCAACNGACGATATGATCCGTCCTGGAATTGAATGGATGATCGCTGGCATGCCACAAATGCAACCTACNGAACTAGCTGAAGTAGTCACAGAACCTTTGGAATTNGAGCTAACTGGCCCTGGTGGCGGCACATGGACTATTCAACCCGCTGGCGAAGATGGATTGATAGAAGTAGCTCCGCGAGCGAACCTAGGTNCCAGCGCNACNGTTGCTTCAACAGCGCATAATTTCGTGTCATGGGGAACAAAAAGATCCGATTGGCGAGAAACTTGCGTTATCGATGGAAACGAAAATTACGCAGCCACCGTTCTAGACACCATCAACATCATTTAATTACAACGAAAAAGGTGGTGGCGTAAACTGGCCACTATTAGCGCTCATACCGCCATCAACTGGTAAGTGAGCTCCGGTAATAAATGAGGCTTTAGAAGAAAGAAGGAAGCTGTGCGCTGCTGCAATTTCTAACGCATTACCCCAACGTTGAAGAGGTATTCTTCGCCTCATATCATCGTATGGNTCCCCCTCAAACCGAGTTGTCATCCCCGTCTCAGTTGGGCCTGGACATACCGCATTGATCCGTATCCCCTTTGCAGCCAGATCAATTGACGTACTTCGAACCAGATTAATGACTGCAGCTTTTGAAGTGTTATATACCCACATTCCAGGGTCACCTCNCATACCAGAAGTTGATGCCGTAACGGTTATCGCTGAGCCCGNTCGCATAGCAGAAGCACACTCCCTGATACCTAAAATAACTGCTCTGACATTAANATCCATTACTTCATCAAAGAACCCCATATCCCCTTCAAAGAGATCGATGCGTCCAGCCATACCGGCATTCAGCACAGCNCCATCAAGATGTCCAAATTCACGAACAGCGGTTTCAACCGCTAGCGCATTATGACCCGCATCAGAAACACTGCCAGTTACACACCGCATATTGTCAATGCCTTCAGCCCAAGAAAAATCAGATGTAGATAGGTCAGATCCGACAACAAAACCGCCTTCATTTAAAATCTCTTCTGCTGCGGCCCTTCCAATACCTGACGCTGCGCCAGTNACCCAAACGGCTCTATTCTTATGTAGATAAGTCATACCTNTGACGCTAATCCGAAATTCNAAGAGCCGCTAATGTTTGTTCCAAAACATATCTAGCTCGCCCTTCAAAGTCAGGAAAATCATCTCGAAGCTTCTTAGACCTAACCTCAATTGAAAATGGNACCCCTTCATCAAATAATGATTCAAACTCCAATGCATTCAACTCTCCCTGAGCAGGAATTAAGCGATCGTCTAACGCATCCGTTATCAATTCTGAATCNCTCCAGCCAATAGGCTGTTGATTACCATCACACCATTGAACATACGGAAACAAATTAGGATCACAGGNAGCTATTTCACTCATCGTCGTTCCGGANCGAACAACGTGAAGCAAGTCAAGCAGGATCCCAATATTNTGAGCATCAATCAACTNNATGACCTCCAAAGCATCCGAAAGGCTTTTCACAGACGTGAATTTCATAAACTCAAGGCAGATATTGATACTTCCTGTCTCGGNTAAAGAACACAGATNAGAAAGTTGATCAGCAGTTTCCTCTGGAGAACTTAGTGAAGAGACCACGAGAATATTCTTAGCGCCTACCTCCATTGCNGCATCAATTAAAGCGTTGCCCNGATCAAGAANTTTCCCCAATCGAATTACTTCCATATCAACCACCTGAATACCGCTGTCATCAATCCTTCTCTTAACCTCACNAGAAGTAGCAGAGGACCATGACTTCCTATCAAACCACANACCTGTCGCCCTCCACCCAGCGCTTGCGGTCACCTCAACGAATTTTGCAGGATTCATCATCAATTCCGGAATTACACCTGCCGCCAATGAAAGCAATCTTGAAGAAGTCATACTCTATTAAATCACCCAATAGCTAAAGCCAGAAATCTTTCGTCTACTTTGCGTACAATCAGAAATTAGCCAAGAATAAACAGATAGCTGATAAGAACCAGAGGGGAATTTATGGAACTTGAAGGACAGGTTGCGCTAGTTACTGGCGGAACCCGAGGAATCGGAAGAGGTATAGCTGAAGCTTTCATAGCCGAAGGGGCAAATGTTGTCATCAACGGCAGAAGCGCAGATAAAGGATCTCAAGCAATAGAAGAAATGAACGCAGGGGATCAAGTGCATTTTATTGCAGGTGATGTTACTGATCGTGAGACATGCGAAGGTCTAGTAGACCAGACAGTTGATCATTACGGGAAAATAGACATTGTTGTGCCAAATGCCGGCGGTGGAACAGCGGAAGGCGAAGAGCCATCTCCGCTGGTGGACCTTACAGACAANAATTGGCAGTTCGTCTTAGATTGGAACCTCAACCACCCAATGTGGCTGATGAGGAGGGCACTGAAGTATATGATCCCCCAAGGTTCAGGGCGCATCATGTCAGTTTCGTCGATGTATGGGAAGGTCGTCATACCTTCCCAAGCTCCATATTGCACTACAAAACATGCCNTAAACGGCCTAACGAAAGTTGTAGCTCAAGAAGTAGGAGAACTCGGAATCACGGTTAACGCATTATGCCCAGGAGGTATTCTTACAGATGTCATGAAAGAATCAGGNCCAATGGCAGCTGAACAACTAGGAATGGAATTCGAAGAATTTCTGGTATGGATGCAGCAACCATCTGCAATCAAGCGAATGAACACAGTTGAAGATTGTGCTCTTGTAGCAGTNCTGCTTGCTTCAGAAGCTGGCGCAGGTATAACAGGGTCACTTATAAGCATTGATGGCGGACAAGCGCCCTACTAGACGAGGAGAAAACTATGGGAAAATTAGATGGAAAAGTTGCTGCGATTACAGCAAGTACAAGAAGCATAGGGCGTGCAATAGCAGAAGCGTACCTAGCTGAAGGAGCAAANGTAGTTGTCAGCGGTCGATCCGAGGAGAAAGGCGCAGCAGCACTTGAAGAAATGGGTGCTGGTGATGATGCAATATTCATTCCTTGTGACGCNTCAAAGCAAAGTGATGTAGANGGCTTAATAGATGGAACAGTAGACCATTTTGGGAGAATAGACATCGCTGTATTGAATGCTGGCGGAATATTAAACGCAGCTCCGGTAGCAGAAATGACTGACGAATCATGGGAATATACATTGAATNTGAACCTGAATCACACATTCTGGGGAATGCGAAANGCNCTGCAGCACATGCTTCCNCAGGAAGATGGACGTATTATCGCTATTTCCTCAGTTGAAGGAAAGATGCGAACTGAAACAGTAAGCCATTATGTCGCAACTAAACACGCCATCAACGGCCTCGTAAAAACAGCAGCCCACGAAGTTGGACCAACAGGNGTAACCGTTAATGCGATACTTCCAGGCTTTGTTAAGACGGATCTCTTCTATGAGTCTGCACCTCAGACTGCTGAAGCACTTGGAATGGATACCCTCGACGAAGTTGCAGATATGTATTCACAAGCATCAGCCATTAAAAAGCCAAATACCGTTGAACAAGTTGCCGCAGTAGCAGTCATGTTGGCTCGCGATGAAGCGAGAAACTTCACTGCATCCCTCTTCCCGGTTGACGGCGGAACGATGCCATATTAAANCGTCGGTCGTTCAAAAATTTCGTAACTAGATAACGAATTGCCTAGTAAAATAAATGTTTAAACTCGGTCCGCCTAAACAGATTGCATACGCCGTACCTGACGCACATGAAGCTGCGAAAAGATGGGCAAAAGATTTTGGAGCAGGCCCATTCTTTGTCGCAGAACATATACCGGTAACAGATGTAATTTATCGCGGCTCTCCATCTTCGTTTGATCACACATCGGCTTATGGCCAATGGGGTGACATTATGGTTGAACTTGTCCAAGATCATGGAACAGGACCCTCAGTTGTCAGAGACCTCTACGATGTTGATGAAAGTGGCTTACACCACCTTGCATATTTTGTTGACGACATAAATTACGCAACCAGGTCTCTGAACGATTTGGGCTTTGATCTGGGAATGACAGCAAAGGCTGGGCCAACAATATTTAATATGATTGACGCTACGAAAGCATTAGGTCATTTTATAGAGCTGTATGAACCTAATTCTGCTTTGATGAGGTTCTACGACCGAGTCAGGGAAGCATCTCTTAATTGGGACGGAAATGATCCGATCAGGAAACGCTAAGAAGACTCCCGTGGCATTCGCACAACAAACGTCTTTCCTGACCGATCAAAGAGTGACTGACGGTTGAAATCGGCTGATAGCCAATATAGGGATATACCTATTATGGCGAAATTAAAGAGCCACCCGACGAAAGGTACCAAGGCTACTAAGTTAGGCAGGAAACGTTTTCTAGCACTCGATGCCGTTGGCGGAGATTTTCCATTAGAACTTTGTACAACTCTGAAGCCAAGTAAAATTTTGCCAGGCGTAGCTCCTTTGCGAGTCAAAAAAGCTATTTCATAGAT
>PATH01000007.1 GCA_002712325.1 Acidimicrobiaceae bacterium
GAAGAAGGGGGGCGTAGGGCAAGAAGTTGGGGTTTAGGAATGTACATAGCTTGGTTGAGTTCAATTGGAAACTTTGACTCTGCATCTAGCTTGTTAGAAACGATTGAGCACTATCGAACCAGCACTGGCAGCTATGAATATGTTTTCGGTTCCGCTATTTCCTTACCTCGGTCAACTGCTCATTTGATGTATGGTGTAGCTACCTTAGCGGCTGGGCGAGATAATTTAGAGATCTGCTGGTGGCAGGCTAAGTCTGAGATACTTTAGAGCAGTAGCGGGATCACCAGAGCAACGACCATCATGATAGCGGTTATTGCAGCAACGATCTGGACTGTTCTTTTACTCATTTTGTGGGCCGTGAGGGATTTGAACCCCCGACCCCCTGCGCGTCATGCAGGTGCTCTAGCCAACTGAGCTAACGGCCCGAAAAAATGATGTTAGCAGCCCTAACACAAAGTCACTCAACTACAGTGAATTAAATATGGCGCTTTAGTGCCGAAATACCAGCCAATAGAGAAGCTACCGCCCCTCCTATAGCTAGCCATAGCCCTGCGGAAATATCTAGCTTTGCCTCATTTGTGTATGCAATATTAATACTCGGGTATCGTTCAATAAGATTTCCCGGAATCGCATCTGACGTATTAGTTATATCTATAAGGCTAAATAACGACAAGGAAACTGCCACTCCTCCTGCAAGGAGAATCAATAGACCCACCCATCTCTTACGTTTTCCCATCACTAATAGACCGGAGAGCGAAACTATGAAAGTGCCGAGCAATAATACGCCGACTCCGTTTGAATCTTTTATTGGGTTGATTGTTCCTTGAAGGAGACTCCCACCTGCAGATGCCCAATCTAAGAATGCAGCGACAAGAAGAAGAATCCCTGCAGCTAACCCAATTATTCCACTGAAAAGGTCTGAAGGAGTTTGAGGCCTCATGAAACGAGCTTTAGTGCTCCCTTTTGAAGGACCCCAGCTCGTGTCCTCTTTAGTTTTCCGCAAATCTTTTATTATTTTAGAGTCAACAACTTGGGACTCCATGTCATATCGATCTTTGAAATAACTTGTAATATTATCCTCGTTGACCTCGCCACTAGTATCTGGCTGTGTTGAAAAGCTTTCAATCAGCTTCCCTTTTTCAGTGCTTTGCTCATGATGGGGCGGGTGCCATTTCCCACTTTCGTCTTGCCACCAGTCGGGACCATGGGACACATCACTCATAATAATACAATAGACCGTATATTTACGATGGTGGTTGCAGGCAGAGAGTGGAGCGCCGGGCGGGATTTGAACCCGCGATTGTACGGCTTTGCAGGCCGCTCCCTTGGGCCGCTCGGGCACCGACGCATGAACAACATAATGTCGTTGCTTTTTACCATACTGCTAAGGGAAGAGAACAACACATTCTTGTTGATTCTGAGCGGATGACCGGCCTCGAACCGGCGACCTCAACCTTGGCAAGGTTGCGCTCTACCAACTGAGCTACATCCGCAGGAGTCTTATCATACTAAGCCAAATAGAAAATATGACGCTCTTTGCTTTTACGAATCGCTGATATCGTCGTCGGATCTGAGGTCAATACGCAGAACTAGAAAACCGTCTTCCATAGTGGCTATAGAATCTCCGACTATAGCAAAGTCTTGAAAATCAGTTTGTGCTTGAGCTATAAAACGTTGGCGTTCCTCTCCTCCTACCGGTGGTAGGTCACGCTTTTTCACTGCTGCTGCCCTATCTTGAAATCTTTTAATCATGGCATCAGTATCTAAATTATTTTCCATGTGAGAAGCTTAGACCGACANGAGCTCGGAAAGCACTTGTNGGAGCTTAAATTAGGTTCTAANCCTTTTTCGAAATGGTTTANGCTTATTGTGGTTTTTGGTTGGTTGAGTAACCCAAGACCCCAGGCTGCTTTTCTGTTTGGAGGTAATTGTGGTCGCATTATTTGANTGAGTAGCNTCCAAATATATTTCNTTTGCCATTTGGGCTGTTTTATACCAGTAGAAGAAAAATATGATTATAGAAACCGCGGCGATTATAAGTAGNCCTATCACAGCTCTCTTAACTTCAAACGTAGAGGTAAGCCTTGAAATCGATTCGTTTACACCCGACTCAGATCCGATATCTGACTCACTAACTTGAGCNAAAGCATGACTACAGAAAAGTACGCTGAGGCAGCAAACTGTTAATAGTAATTTTTTGAAAAGTTTCATTATTCTAAATTTGGTGTAATGGGCACGAGTATGTTGTTCGTCCCCCGACAGTATATCTCTCTAATGGTTCTCCGTCTTTCGGGCACAAGCCGCCAGTGCCTCTATGGGCTTGTAGTTTTCCGGTATGGGAACCACCTAGCTTGGTGAGTTGTTTTACTGTCTGGATGATATGGTATGCGAGCCTTTTCTGCTCATCATGTGTCAGTGAATTAGCCGCCCTTCGAGGGTTAATTGAGCTTCGCCAAAGTATTTCATCTGTTAACAGGTTGCCTAATCCAGCTACTTTTGATTGGTCCATTAGACGTGATTTCAAAGCACGACTGGAGCTGCCAAGGGCTTTTGACAAAGAGGAAATTGTTATTTCATAAAGATCAATGCCAAGAACTTCGATATTGGGGTTGATCTGAATCGCGCCCAATCTTCGGGGGTCATTAATTGATAACGTTCCTCCATCGCTAAACTTTAGAGAAAATCGATTCCATTTAGGCTCATTTTTAGTACTTGAATATTCGAGAGTCTCTATTGCAGAGACTCCATCAACTAGCAGACGCCCTGTCATTCCGAACCTTAGCCCGATAGACATGTCATTAGAAACACTAAGGAGCAAAAGCTTACCTCTTCTGCCTGCAAATTTGAAGGAGTTCCCCTCAAGTAGGTCCTTGATATCAATTAGGCTGTGTCCATCTCTGAGATACTTTTGGTCAACCGTCTCGACCAGTTCAATTTTTCTGTTCAAAGTTCGTAGAACGCTTTGCCTGTAATACTCAACTTCTATCCCCTCAGGCATTATCTGTATTCTCTTCTTTCTACAAAACGTTTTATTACGTTTCTAATAGATGACTAAAAATAGCGCCTATATGTGTTGTCGCAAGAAGGAACCCATCATGTCCGTTAGGGTCGTCAATTTCGTGGTAGCTACATATTCCGCCAGTTGATTCAATCACTTTCTGAATTTCTAACTGCTGGTGAGGAGGGTAGAGAATATCTGTTGAAATACTTGCGGTTGCCACTTTCGCTTTTATCCTTGTAGCTGCATCAATCATTGATCCTCTTCCACGTGCTAAATCATGTGTGTCCATCGCTCTGTTTAAGACCAGGTATGAGTTAGCGTCAAACCGTTGAATTAGCTTTTCGCCATGGTAATCAAGGTAGGACTCAACTTCGAATCTGTCCCATAGCCCAAAGAGAGAGTCTTTATCTACTAGATCGCGTCCAAATCGAGATTGAAAACTTTCATCACTTCGGTAGTGTATTTGGGCTATTGATCGTGCGATAGCAAGACCAGTGTGAGGCCCATCGCCCGGGTCCGCCTCATAGTAATTGCCATCACGCCATCGGGGGTCAAGAGCTATGGCTGCTCTTCCTACTGCACTCCATGCTATTTGTTGGGCGCTAGCAGCTAGTGATGTAGCGACTGGTGCAATTCTAGGAACACGGTCTGGGAACATTGCTGCCCATTCAAGCACCTGCATACCACCCATAGAACCTCCAATGACTGCATGCCATCGCTCTATACCAAGGTAATCTGCAACTTTTGCTTGGGCCCTAACTATGTCTCTAATTGTTATATTTGGGAAGTCCCTTCCATACGGCCTGTTGCTGACTGGATTGAGAGATGAGGGACCTGTGCTCCCTTGACACCCTCCAAGCACGTTTATACAAACCACAAAGTACTTTTCAGTATCGACTACTTTGCCTGGTCCCACAATTTCATCCCACCAACCTTTAGTTGGGTGTGATGCGCTACTGTCTCCAGATACGTGAGAATCGCCTGTTAAAGCATGACAAATTAGGATCGCATTCGAGGAGTCCGGATTCAATTTCCCCCATGTCTCGTATGCTTGGATTACCTCGGGAAGAGTTCCGCCCGCTTCTAATGCGAAGGGGCGGCCGTCAGTGACATTAATAAATTTCCTGTGACCTACGGGGTCGCCTGGGAACCATGCTCCTGAGACTGGCAAATCCCGAGAATAGGTTTTAGGGTGATTTGGGATTTCAGCAATAGCTGCTTCAACTGCACCATTACCACCCTCGATGACATCTAACTTAGGCTTCTTAGGTTGTTTTCTTTTGGCTGGTGCCATTATTTTCTCCGAAAAGGCGTTTGATGCTTAATTGAGTCTAATCAGACACTTTGTTGCCTAGCTTTAGGCCTCATCCCAATCCGGAGATTGGTAGCACCTTGGGTGCCTTTCCCAGGTTGCTGAGTTTGTCGAAACAAACTTCTCTTAATGTCCTCTTTAGTGAATCAGCTAAATTCTAAAACACCAACATGGGGTGCCTAGCTACCTCCATTTAGGGAGTCTCTGAATCCACCACTTTTGGAGGATTTCATTATCACAGCCATAAGCAGTGTTAATTTCCTCTGACATTTTTAGAATTTGTTCCTTCTTCTCTTCAGTAGTTTCTGCATTAAAAGCGCTTTCGGCATGTTTAGATGCCTTTGTTAAATGTCTTGATTCAGAGGGAAGTGGAAGATCAATCACTTGTTTTGCGGATAGTTTGATGGTGTTTGAGGATAAAGCAGAACCAGCAGTTGTTGAAAATGCATAGGCACTCATTGCAGCTGAACTAAGTACCGCTGTTATCTTCCAGATTTCTTGGGGATTACACTCGATGCTTATTACTGGTGTTGATGGAATTAATTTACCATCGAGGTCAGGTATTACTTCTAATACTTTTGTTTGTGTTGCTAGAAGAATTTTGGGCCTTAGTCGCTCTTGTACCCATTCGTATAACTCTTGATCAGTTTCGTTAAGGGTTTGTAAATTTACTACTGGTCTAGACCAAAATTTTCCTGCATACCTAAAATTTGCCGTCCCCCACCTATTACGGAGAGGATCTATCATCCCAACAGTAATTAGTGGAGCTACCGCGGTTTGGTTTATGTCGTGTTCACATACGTGGGGTGCTAATCCGTAAAATTGGTCTCGAAACCCTGCTGTCGCTGCAGAAACTTCGCCTAACTTTTCTCCTGAAAGATGAACTGTTGGCACATCTTGTGTAATTGCCAAAGCGTTTGCCCAATTTTCTTTATTGATGAGTCGTTGTTTGAGTTCTTTAATTTCTGGACCCTTCCAGATACGTGCAGGTTTCTGCGTAAAACCTATTGAAATCAACGGTGCGCATACGTTTACTCCAGCTTCAAATATGTTTGCTCCTCCGATCCAAATACCTTCAAGGTTCGCGGCTTCAGCAAGTTTCAACCGGATGGGTTCTGCGTCGGCGGTGGAGAGAATTGATTGAGGCTGAATAAGTAAGCACTTCCCCATTTCTCCGAGTAGCGATAACGCTACTAACAGAAAATAACTTGCAGTGTCTGCGTAGGGACCAGTGTCTACTCCCCATTTTTCTCTAAGTTCTCGTGTCTGTTCTATCGGTCTTACTGTTGATTCTTGAAGTTGGTTCTGGAAGGGGGGGTTCCCTATAACAGCTACAAAACCTGATTTAGGTGGGTCTGCGAATGAACTGAGTCCACCCTGAAGAGAATTAGCGACGGTCAGGTTCCCAGAATTTGGGACAACCCACTTATCAAATGAGCCCCAAATGGATATAGATGCCTTTGCTACCTCGATTGCCCCTTGATCAAGATCTATACCCCAGAGCAACTCTTGGACGATTTTTGTGGGAGATTCTCCGCAGTAACTGAGATATTCTGCGACTGCAAGCAAGAATGATCCACCTCCAACTGACGGGTCGCATACCGGCCCTACCGGTAATCCCTCCAGAGCAATACGGGCTAGTTTTTTTGCGATTTCAAAAGGAGTGTAGTGAACACCGCCATGCCTCCGAGTTAAGGTGTCAAGGCTTTGTTCATATACCGAGCCGATCAGATCGGTTGTATATTTGATGCCTTCAGGAGCATACAGAGAACCCACATCTAGAAGTGATGGCTGACTACCATCAGTAGGTAATGCTTTTGCCTTTGCAATTTCTCTCGCTACTGCAGCAGCAATTTCAAGGGGTTGTGCTCCTTGGAGAACTTGCTTACTTACCCAGTCAAGAAGACCTTTATCCATGTGGTATTAACCCCACTTCTGTCATTACTTCAGATTAGTCCTGATACCCATTATCGCAATCAATTAGGGACTCCATCCTCCTAGGTCAGCTAAACGCGGGTCATTCGAAAACATTTCAACTAATTCAATATCGAGTCCGACCCTTTTCTGAAGTCGCTTCACAACTAGTTCTTCGTCCCACAACGATAACGTTACTACTAGCCCGTCTGTTCCAGCCCTTGCAGTCCGGCCAGACCTATGCAGATATGTTTTGTGATCTGAAGGTGGATCGTAGTGTATAACAACTTCAACTCCGTCTACATGTATTCCACGAGCCGCTACGTCTGTGGCAACCAGAACAGGAAGTTTCCCAGTTGCGAACCGATCAAGGGCCTTTTCTCTTATGTTTTGTCGTAAATCACCGTGTATTGCCTGAGCACGGATACCTTCATCGAGAAGTTTTCTCACTAACCGATCACATCCTGCTTTTGTATTTGAGAAAATTAGCGTTCTTGAAACTGGACGAGCGATAGCCGCAGCAACTTTTACTTTATCTCGTTCATGAACATGCAAAAAGCGATGCGTCATCTCTTCAACTGTTATTTCTTTAGCTTCGACTTCATGCATTATCGGGTTATTTTGATAGCGCTGAATAAGTGTATTCACTACCCCATCCAAGGTTGCGCTGAAAAGAAGAGTCTGATGCTTTCGTTCGACACGGCGAAGAATCCACTCAACCTGTGGAAGGAACCCCATGTCTGCCATTCGATCTGCTTCATCAAGAACTACGATTTTGAGAGATTGCAAAGTGATCTCTTCTCTTTCCAAAAGATCAATCATACGTCCGGGGGTCGCAACAATGATGTCAACACCTTGCTTGATACTTTTGATTTGCTCTTCAATATTTGCTCCACCATATATTGCTACAGCGTTCAACGATTTACCATCTAAGAGGGGATCGAGTTCCTCTTTAACTTGCGTGGCTAGTTCACGTGTAGGTACCATAATAAGTCCTCTAGGGTCGGTCACGCGGGAGGCTTGATCAAGGTTTTGTACCATTGGGATACCAAAAGCAAGTGTTTTTCCTGAACCTGTTTTTGCTTTACCGCACACATCATTTCCTCGGAGAGCATCAGGAATGGTGAGGGCCTGAATCGGAAAAGGCGCATTAATCCCCCGCTTCATCAACGAACTAACGATTCGTTCATCTACACCAAGGTCTATCCACTGCTGTTTACTCATACTCTCACCCGTTATTAATTGCCTGATAGATATTCATGGTTATGTCAAGCTTATTGTTATTATCTTTGTTTCTTAGTTTGAATAGCTAAAAGTCCGGCATCTCTAAACGGACCACTTCAACCATTTCGGCAAAACCATCGATGTCTCGCTTACCAACCGACTCCGACGGAGTGTTGACCATCAGTGCTGTCATCATCTCCTTAGTAGCAAGGACTTCACCGGCGTCGGCCAATGAACAAAGACGTGCAGCTAAATTAACGGCTTTCCCGATGTGATCTTCCCCGTCGACCATTAGAACCGGTCCAGATGCGAGACCTGCTCGCATCGATAATTCGTTGTTTATTTCTCCCATTCGCCCTTGCATTTCCATAATCGCCTCTGTTGCCGTTTCAGGTTCGACGGCAACGAGCATTGCCCCATCGCCCAGCCATTTGGCAATCCGAATTCCTTTTCTGGAAGCTATTTCTCTTACTATAGCTCTGAATGTGTTTATTTCTCCTAGCGCCGCCTTGTCTCCCATTACGTCAGTGAAGTGGGTAAAGCCGGATAAGTCAATGAACGCAAATGTCCGATCAAATCTGTCTTCATATGGGTTCTCTGGAATCATAGGTCCATCTTTGAAGTTACATGAATAAAAGTAGTGATGCAGTGATTACGGATAGTTCCTTCACTCAGCGGCATTAGAATTAACTACCTGATTGGGCGTTATGTTTCTCCGAACACCTACAAAGAGAATGACTGCACTTACTATAAATACTACCGTAAACACCCAGATGTTAATTCTAAGACCAGCGAGATTACTCGCTTCGTCTATTCGTAGGGCTTCAATCCATAATCTGCCAATCGAATAGAACGCAAAGTAAGCTACCATTAACAAGCCACTGGATAGTCTTCCTGTTTTCCCTAATTTTATTAGCATGAATACGACTAGAGCATTCCACAATGATTCATAGAGGAATGCTGGATGGAATGTATCTTCCGCAGCGTACTCTATTGGCCGTTTTCGCTGCCCAATCTCAAGACCCCACGGTAAATTTGTTGGACGCCCGAATAGTTCTTGATTGAAGTAGTTTCCCCATCGCCCTATGCATTGTGCTAGCGCTAAGGCGGGCGCCACTCCGTCCATTACTTCTTTGATGTCTAAGTCATGCTTTCTGCAATACAAGAAAGCTGCTCCAATCCCAAAGAGGACTCCACCAAGAATCCCCAATCCTCCGTTCCAGATTTGGATGGCTTCATCCCAATTACCCTCAAAGCGTTTCCAATCTGTTATCACATGGTAGACACGCGCTCCAATTATCCCTGCGGGCACTATCCACATAGCCAGACCAGAAGCATGATCTGGGTTTATTCCCTTACTCATAAATCTTTTACCCATGAGCCAGACCGCTGCGATTACACCGAGAGCAATCATGAATCCATACATTCGAAGAGTAATAGGCCCTAGGTCTATTGAGCCTGAGTTTGGACTTGGTATTGACATCAACATAGTTTGGTCTTTCCCATAGTATTCAGATTTTTAGTGTAAGTACTCAAAGACACCCTACTTCTTAGGAAGTACTATATCTGTGTATGAGTGACCAGATAAATATAAGTAACCTAATCTACGAATACGCTCGCCTTATAGACCTCGGTGACTTTGACGGAATCGGAGAGTTATTTGAACGAGGAAAAATTGTCTTCCGAGATGGTGAAGATTTTACTGAAATCTCAGGAAGTATAAATATTAAAGAACTGTATGAAAAGACAACGCGACGTTACGATGACGGTACACCTGGAACTCATCACGCAACGACGAACATTGCGTTGCATATAGATGGGAATTACGCTTCCGCTTCTTCCTATTACACCGTTTTCCAGCAAATTGATGGTTTCCCTCTTCAGGCCATTGTCGCTGGTTCGTATGAAGATACATTTCTCTTTGAAAACGATGAATGGTTTTTCCAAATCAGGGAAATCAAAGTTTCTTTAGTAGGTGACATCTCCAACCATCTTCTGATATCGCTTTCCTAAGGGGGAACTTGCATATCCTGTATTAATGGTATACATTAATAAACACATAGCACAACTGTGCATAATACAATCCTCGGGAACGGGTGAAACTCCCAACCGGTGGTAAAGGCGCCCAGCGTCAAGCCCACGAGTCTTTTTTGCAATTGACTGATTTGGTGAAATTCCAGAGCCGACGGTTACAGTCCGGATGGGAGAGGGAATTTAAAGGCATGTAAATGCCTGTTCTTCTTCCATTTCCGATCATCAAGGAGACAAGTGTTTACAGGAATAATCGAAGAAGTGGGAACAGTTTCTAGGATAACTCCTTCTGGGTCTGGAGTGAGGATCACCCTGGAGGCGGAAATAGTCATCAAAGATATTTCTATCGGCGCATCAATAGCTGTAAATGGCTGTTGCTTGACCGTAACAGAATACGATAACACCTCTTGGTCTGCTGATGCTGTGCCGGAGACAATGAGCCGGACCAACTTAGGGACCCTTGCACTGGGAAGTAAAGTTAATTTAGAGCGACCCCTCAAGTCTGAGGGGCGATTTGGAGGACATGTCGTACAAGGGCACGTTGATTGCACCACGTATATAGCTAATATTTCGAATGAAGATGATGGATCCTATAGGTATGAATTTGATCTTAGTAATGAGTGGGGTCGCTATGTTTGTGAGAAGGGCTCAATTGCGATTGACGGAATTAGCCTTACCGTTGCAAGTGTCTCGGACGACAGTTTCTCTGTTGCAATTATCCCTCATACCTGGGGTTCGACGAACTTAAACCAAAAATCTGTGGGTGATCTAGTAAACATCGAAGTTGATATCCTCGCAAAATATATTGAGCGACAACTCAACTACAACGAAAAGGAAACAACTATAAATGTCTGAACTCAACACGATAAGAGAAGCTATCGATGCAATTGCGGCAGGCAATTTTGTGATCGTCGTTGATGACGAAGATAGAGAAAATGAAGGAGACCTGATTATCGCTGCTGAATCAGTTACCGACGAAGACATGGCATTCATGGTCAAATACACAAGTGGCGTTGTTTGTTGCGCTATAACGAATGAACGAGCTGATGCTCTTCATTTGCCACTTATGGTTGCAAATAATACCGAAGCCATGGGAACAGCTTTTACAATTTCTGTGGATGTGGCTGAAGGAACAACCACTGGAATTTCAGCGAGCGACCGTTCATTAACTTGTAAGGCACTTGCAAACGGGCATGTTGCTGCAAGCGGTTTTGCCAGACCAGGACATGTCTTCCCTCTCAGAGCCAGAGCTGGCGGAGTTCTCAAAAGAGCCGGACACACAGAAGCTGCAGTTGACTTAGCTACAATGGCAGGGTTAGCTCCTGCGGGGGTACTATGCGAAATAGTTTCGGACGATGGGACAATGGCTCGCTTGCCAGAACTTCTTGAATTCGCCCAAACGCATGAAATCCCAATTATTTCAATTGCTGACATGATCAGATATCGCAACCGTCATGAAAGACTTGTGGAACGGTTCTCATCTGCACGGATCCCCACAATATACGGTGAGTTTTCTGCGCACATCTACAGAAGTTCCTTAGATGAAGTAGAGCATCTAGCGTTCGTTTTTGGCGACTTAGACGAGAACGAAATACCCCTAGTTCGAGTGCATTCGGAATGCTTGACGGGAGACGTCCTTGGTTCCCTTCGCTGTGATTGTGGTTCACAACTAGATCTTGCGATGAAACTCGTTGCAGAGAACGGAAGTGGAGCCATAATTTATCTCAGAGGGCACGAAGGCCGGGGTATAGGACTTGGCCACAAAATGCGTGCTTACGCCCTTCAAGATGAAGGGATGGATACTGTTGACGCCAATGTCGCCTTGGGATTCTCACCCGATTCTCGTGAGTATGGAATAGGTGCACAGATAATTGCTGATTTGGGGATTCAAAAGATGCGCATCTTAACGAATAATCCTGCTAAATATGGTGGACTTCAGGGCTACAACCTGGAAATAGTTGAAAGGGTTCCGCTCATAAGCGATTCCAACCCTGAGAACGTGAGATATCTTCAAACAAAGGAAGAACGCATGGGGCACTTGATGGATAAAAGCAATACACCAAAGGAACGTTGAGATGACAAAGGGAAACGCTNNAAATAATGAGAAACAANCTTTACGTATCGCTATCGTAGCTGGAAAGTTCAATTTGAAAATCACCGAAAGGCTGATCGATGGTGCGAAATCTTATCTCGAATTGCAGGGCGTCGGTTCTGATTCAATAAAGACTTACTGGGTCCCTGGGGCTTTTGAAATTCCCTTTGCGTGNAGNGCCATTGCGAAGAACGCAAATGTAGATGGAATAATAACGTTAGGNGCTGTAGTNAGAGGGGGAACTCCTCACTTTGAGTTTGTAGCTGGCGAATGCGCGAGAGGAGTNCGTGAGGTCAGTATTGATACCGGTGTACCTATAGCATTTGGAGTTCTAACAACTGATACTTTAGAACAAGCTCTGCAACGGTCAGATGTTTCTTACATCGACCACGATGGCTCAACGGGAGATAAGGGATCTGCAGCAGCATCGGCTGTTTTAGAAACGATCAATTTAGTCAGGACACTAAACACCTGACATCACGATCACGGCTGAGGCTACTCCAAGTTCAAGAATTCCGTCACTGAGAGTAATATTCCCTACTGAAAACTTGATGTCGGACATCTCCTTTTCTAGTTTCAATTTCTCACTGTCGTCACCAACATTAATAGCACAAAGAATGTCAGCTCTCATAAAAGCAATGACCGATGAGTCTCGTGAGGTAATCCATTTCAACGGCGATTTATGGTCCAGCTGATCTGCTCGAAATTCAAATAATTCCTTGTATTTTAGTAGCGTCGAATCTTCAGCAGCCTTCTGGTANTCAACTGTCTCTTCTTCTAACCGATTGCCCATTGGAAGCCAAGGTTTACCGATGGAGAAACCAAAATTCTCTCCAGCGTGCCAAGGGATCGGAGATCGTGCCCCATCTCTTCCGTCGGAGCCATCTTCATTTCTCAGCGCGACAGGATCAGCTTGATCCTCGGGCTTGATCAATATGCTNTCTAAACCGAGCTCATCTCCTTGGTAGATAAATGGAAGCCCGGGAAGGAACAATAGAAGTACTGAGTATGCAAGCGCTCTTTGCTTCCCTTCTTCCCCTCCCCCAAAACGTGTAGGCGCTCGTGGGTCATCATGACTACTTAGTGCCCAAGAGAGATCCTCAGGAGCAGCGTCAAGAGCGTCACGAAAAGTGTCCCACATAGGTTCTGGTGACCAAGGAACATGCATGGGTGCGAAATAGAAAGCTCTGTGCAAAGAATCCTTTGATGCAACATATCTGCTTACTTTATTGGGGTCATTATCACGCAGATAGACCTCTCCCAAAAGCAGCGCATCATTTTCATCAGCTATTTTTCNCCAACGTTGATAAATTTCTGTGTTCCCTGCTTGATCAAGATCATATCGATGATCGTATGAAGCAAAGATCTCCCTAGGGCTCATGTCTTTATGTAATGGGAACCGGAGCGGGTTATCTGGCATAAGCATATTTTTTGCAAGCCCTTGNGCTACATCTATTCGAAACCCGTCAACTTCTCTTGCAAGCCAGAATTCAAGAATATTATCAAACTCTTTCACTACATTTGGATTGTTCCAGTTCAGATCTGGCTGTTCTGGAAGGAATAGGTGCAGATAATATTGTTCAGTTAGCTCATCAAAGGTCCATGCGGAACCCCCAAAATGAGAAACCCAGTTGTTAGGCGGGCCACCATTTTGAGATGGGTCACGCCAGTGATAGAAACCCCTTTTATTACTATCAATAGATGATCTTGAATCAACAAACCACTCGTGATCACTTGATGAATGATTAGGGACTAGGTCTATTAGTAGCCTCATGCCTAGTCTGTGCGCTTCTGAAACGAGGTAATCAAAATCTTCTAAAGTGCCAAATATCGGGTCGACATCACAGTAATCGCTTACGTCATAGCCAAAATCTGCCATTGGAGAGGGGTAAAAGGGCGATACCCAAACTAGATCAACTCCCAGCCATGCTAGATAGTCAAGTTTTGACGCTAGGCCTTGCAGGTCTCCTATTCCGTCACCGTCACTATCAGCAAAAGATCTGATGTACACCTCATAACCAAGTGCCCCATCCCACCAACCAGAGTTACCTTCATTGAAAGTAAATTTGCTCATCTCTTTATCATCCANATCTCATGCGGTTCGTGCGGGTAATGTGGGAGAACTTTCGTCTCAACTAAAACAAATCCTAGTCTTTTAGCCACAGATTGGGACCGATGATTATCTGGCAAAATGGTACTGAAAAGAGTTTCTTGACTGAGTTCTTCAAATCCATACCGGATAGCCNCTGCCCCTGCCTCCGTAGCATAACCTAGCCCCCACCAATCTGGATGAAGCGCCCAACCTATCTCTACGCCCGG
This sequence comes from Acidimicrobiaceae bacterium, assembly GCA_002712325.1. GTDB lineage: Bacteria > Actinomycetota > Acidimicrobiia > Acidimicrobiales > UBA8592 > UBA8592. The sequence goes on from PATH01000007.1 coordinate 13,894, forward strand.
CCAACCTTCGCGTTCGGGGTTGTGTAAGCCTGCTCTCCCAATAAATTTTCCGGATATCTTTTCCTCTAACGCCCAGTGGCCTGTTCCGCGTAGTTCCCATTGTCCTAGCCAGTAAGCCATAGAGCTCCAAGCTTCAGATACCCCTTCCTCATCGGGGATTCGAAGTGAGTGGCGCAACTCGGTGGTATCTAACATCGTGGAATAACTTNTAAGGTCATTTTCACTAAAGGGACGGAGGATCAATCGCTTTGTTTGTAGTGTTGGGCAGGAGGTCATTTCTCCTTCTTTTCAGCGCTACTAGNCTCCAAAATCAATAACTGCTCTCACAACTTCCCCGTTTTTCATGGCAGTAAATCCGTCATTTATTTCATCTAGCGTGATAGTGCGTGAAACCATTTCGTCAAGTTTCAGCCTTCCCCCTAGGTATAAATCACAGAGGTGTGGCATGTCAACCTTAAAATTATTTGATCCCATTATTGACCCCTGCAGCCTTTTAGCTGAGAGGAAAAGATCAGCGCCAGGTATTTCAAGATTTACTCCAGGTGGAATCATTCCCATAATGGTTGCCAAACCACCAGCTCGTATCATTCCATATGCTTGTTCAGCTGTCTGTTTAAGTCCTATTGCTTCGAAACTATAATCGACACCACCGCCAGTAAGTTCAAGGACCTGAGCTACTGGATCGCCATCATTCGGATTGACAGTATGCGTGGCCCCTAATTGAGTTGCCCAATCTAGCTTTTGTTGCTCTAAATCAACGGCAATGATCTGTCGCGCACCGGCTAAATGAGCTCCTTGGATAGTCGATATACCAACACCCCCACACCCAACAACCGCAACAGTAGAGCCTGGTTTAACCTCTGCACTTCGGAAAACAGCGCCCACTCCGGTTGTAACTCCGCACCCGACTAATGCCGCTCTATCAAGTGGCATATCATTATTTATCTTCACTACTCCATTTTGGTGAACGAGCATCTCCTCTCCAAAGGAGCCTATGCCAGTAAACTGATTCACTTCAGTTCCGTCATGGTCAGTGATCCGTGGCTGACTACCAGGTTGCCGACCTTGTACTTGCTGTCTCTCTGAGCAGATATAGCTGTGCCCCGTCAAACATCGATCGCAGTAACCACAGAACATCGATAAGCAAGTAATCACGTGATCACCTGTCTGGATGCCGACAACATCCTCGCCTACAGCTTGAACGATCCCCGCAGCCTCATGACCCAGAAGCATTGGGTACATAGCAAGGAATGACCAACTTCCGTCTATGAAATGAAGATCACTGTGGCATAGACCTGACGCAACCGTCTTTATAAGCACCTCATTACGGTCAGGTTTATCGATTGAGACATCCTCAATATTTAAAGTACCAGTGTCATCTCTTAGGATTGCTGCTCTCATAACTACTCCTTCTCACAGATGTTTGCACTTTAGCGTAATATTACTATATAGAACAGAGACTACTGACCTTAGGTTTAATCAATGACTGAGATCACACGGTCAACTATGGTCTCAAGTAGTTCGCGACTCGTAGCGAAATTAAGACGTGCATATGATTCACTTTGCTTACCGAACTTAGAACCCGGCTCTAATGCAACTTGTGCCTCTTCAAGAATTATTTTGGATGGATTTTGAGAGATGTTAGTCTTAGAAAAATTCAACCATGCCAGATATGTTGCTTGAGGTAAATTCATATCTACATCAGTTGAAGAAAGCGCCTCGTATACGAAATCTCTATTCCCCTGCAAATATCTCAAGATCTTTTGGAGCCAAAGCTCGCCCGACTCCCAAGCAGCAACCGTTGCGGCAGCGCCAAATGAACTCGGTTGGCCGAAATAGTGATCGGGTAGCTGCGATAACTTTTCCCTGATCNAAGGATTCCCTATATGCGACACAGAGCATCTGGCCCCTGCAAGGTTAAATGTCTTACTCGCCGAACCAACAGTTACAACCTGACTTTCCAGTCCCTTTCCATATGCTGCAAGAGATTGATGNGATTCACCATCAAAGATAAGGTCCGCCCATATTTCGTCGCTGATTACCAGTAAATTATTTCTGACTACGATCTCAGCAAACTCTGAAATTTCCCCACTCGAAAAGAGATGCCCTGTAGGGTTATGAGGCTGACAAAAGAGAACAACTTTAATTTCCGATTCAGCTAGCCTTTCGAAATCCTCCATATCGATACTCCAGTCGTTCTCCCTTAAAGGGATATCGACTAGTTTGCGCCCAGCGCTTTCAATAGCTTTGGCAAACGGATGATAAACCGGCGAGAACAAAGCTACGCCGTCACCAAGGCCTGTATGAAGAACCATCACAGCCTCCAATGCGTGTATCGCAGACGTAAAGGCCATGCATTCAGATTCTNGGAATTTAATACCATCACGTTTCAGAACCCAATTGATCCAAGATGGTATCAACTGGTCAATATGGTTGAAGTTATACCCGAAGTCTTGCAGTTCAACCATCTCTTTTAGCGCCTCATANGAAGCTCTTGGTGGTTCAAAATCCATATCAGCTACAAATGCAGGAAGGACATCCTTACCGTACTTTGCCCATTTCATGCCCTTTAACGACCTTAAACGACCAAGATCTGCGAGAAATAGATCGCTCATTTATATTGCTTCTGACTAGTCACTTATTTAGGAAAGCCTTCTAGCTGCAACCACTCGTAGATCCGCAACTTTGGCATGTAAAACAACTTCCCGACCTTTGCATTCCCGTTCCACATTGCATGCAAAACGGAGCGTCGTAGCTCAGATAATATTCCTCTTTTGGAATATCTTTCGATGGAGGGTCAGGAAGAATGGTTGCATGATTAGCAGAGGCCTCCGCTACCTCTTCAACACCTGGCAAGGTTGGTTCGGTTCGCTCATCAGTGGTTACAATATTCAGCGATCTACGCTTAGCCAATGGCATATATTCAACTGCTAATCGGCGAAAGAGGTAGTCAATAAGGCTTGACGCTATTCGCAATTCAGGATCATCGGTAATGCCCCCAGGCTCAAATCTCATTCCAACGAAAGCAGAAACATAAGCATCTAATGGAACACCATATTGCAAACCGTGACTGACTGCCATCGCAAACGCGTCCATAATCCCAGCTAAGGTACTGCCTTGTTTGCTTACTCGAATAAAAATTTCACCAGGCCTTCCATCGCTGTACTCTCCGACAGTAACGAACCCTTTGCAGTCAGCTACACGAAACTCGAATGTCCTACTTGAACGCGAACGGGGCAATCGTTCCCTTTGAGGACGAGCGACATTAGACCCCACACCTCTGGCAATCTCAGCAGGAGAAGTCTTTTCAAGAGTATCTATAGTTAAAGGTTGAGCGACCTTGCAGCCATCTCGATAAATCGCAACTGCTTTTATGCCTGACTCCCATGCGGTCTTATATAACTCTTGGATATCCTCTACCGATGCAGAATGAGGAAGATTAACTGTCTTTGAAATAGCCCCAGAGAGAAANGGCTGGACAGCTGCCATCATTTTTATATGACCTGATGGCTCAATACAGTTATCACCCATTGAACATGCGAAGACCTGCAAATGTTCCTCTTTCAAATGTGGTGCTTCGTTGACACTTCCAGTTCTCTCAATACATTCAAGAATCTCNTCTCGTTGAATGANGTCATACCCGAGGGTTTCTAAGGCTTTCGGAATCGTTTGATTGATAATTGACATCGTGCCCCCACCAACAAGAGTCTTTGTCTTTTTCAATCCAAGATCTGGTTCAACTCCCGTAGTATCGCAATCCATCATGAAGCTGATGGTTCCGGTAGGCGCAAGAACAGAAACTTGGGAATTCCGAACNCCATTTTGTTCAGCGAACCGAACTGCATTCCCCCAAACCTCCAAAGCCGCTGCACGAAGTGCTGGTGGGATTGCCTCATTCGCAGGGATAGCATCAATAGCNTCNCTATGAGCATTAAGCACAGAGATCATAGCTTCTTTATTAAGCTCGTAACCTTCAAATGGGCCTAACCTTGCAGCAATTTGTGCGGAAGTTTTATATGCTTCGCCAGTCATTATGGCAGTAATCACNGCCGCCAAACTTCTTGCATCTTCGGAATCATACGCCAGTCCTAAAGCCATCAACAATGCNCCTAAATTGGTGTACCCAAGTCCCAGTTGGCGAAATTTTCTTGCATTTTCCCCGATTGTTTCAGTAGGGTAATCCGACGGGGATACGAGTATTTCCTGTGCCGTTATCATTATGCGAACGGCATGTCTGAACCCATCGACATCAAATTCATTATTCTCGCTCAAAAAACTTAGAAGATTCAATGAGCTTAAATTGCATGCGGAATTATCTAAATGCACATATTCACTACAAGGGTTACTCCCGTTGATACGCCCACTTACCGGAGTCGTGTGCCAACGGTTGATAGTTGTATCAAATTGGATACCTGGGTCCGCACACTCCCATGATGCCTGAGCTATTTGTTGAAACAGATCTCTTGCTTTAAGGACCTTCACCACTTGACCAGACGTTCTAGCTTTCAGTTGCCAATCATCATCATTTGTTACTGCTTCCATGAATTCATCGGTTACCCGAACAGAATTGTTAGCATTCTGNTATTGCAAAGAGAACAAGTCTTTACCATCAATGCCCATGTCAAAACCTGCTTCAGTAAGCGCCCTTGCTTTCTTCTCCTCGGTAGCCTTTGTCCAAATAAATTCTTCAATATCAGGGTGATCGACATCCAGCATTACCATTTTTGCTGCGCGCCGTGTCGTTCCTCCCGATTTGATAGTTCCAGCGCTTGCATCAGCGCCTCTCATGAAACTGACAGGACCACTGGGACTTCCACCACCAGAAATTCCTTCAGAGCTTGCTCGGATTCGGCTCAGATTTGCTCCCGACCCTGATCCACCTTTAAAGATCTTTCCTTCTTCAACGTACCAGTTTAGGATGCTATCGATAGTGTCATCGACAGAGAGTATGAAACAAGCACTGCTTTGTTGAGGAACCTCCGGTANACCAATATTAAACCAAACAGGAGAATTAAATGATGCCTTTTGGAGAAGNAGCAGNGAAACCAATTCTTCNNCAAATACGCCCTTCTCATCGTCACTAGCGAAATAACCTTCGTTATCCCCCCAGATAACAATTTGATTAACGACACGACTCAGAAGGTCTTTTAGTGACTTTTCTCTATCCTCTGCTTCTAACGCACCCCAGAAGTATTTCTGAGTGACAATATTGCTTGCATTTAGTGACCACTCGGTAGGGAACTCCACGTCCTTNTGNTCAAAGACAACCGATCCATCCTGCCAATTAGTAATAGCAACGTCGCGTGTTTCCCATTCCACTATGTCAAAAGGGTTTGATTGGCCGTTAGTCAGGCGCCTACTAAATCCTATTGACGGTGTTTCAACAAACTCTTTCATGTTATTAATACCTCTTAAATTGAATAACCATTGCGAAGGTTGTGACGGACCTTCCCCAAAGACAGGTTGAGAGGCTCTTCAGCATGATTTTCATCTGAAGCTCCCAAGCAGATAGCTGCAATAGGAACCGATAACGTGTTCATTTGCATTTTCAATCTGCCACCATTCCGCCCTTAGGCGTTTAGATCCGTCACTGGAACTTAATCTAGCTAAAGTGGACTGTGGATTACTATAGGTATTCAATGGGGATTTCCTTGTGGAAATACCTTGATGTTTTCCACAGAAATGAGAGAAGGGATTGCTATTCAAACCGATATAGAGGAACTGACGAAAATTTATACTGACGATAGAAGAACTCATACCGACAACCAACCATGGGTAATGCTAAACATGATTGCATCTTCAAATGGTTTAGCGACTCTTGATGGTCTTTCAGGAAAATTAGGCGGGAAAGAAGATCGAGCACTATTTAGAACTCTCAGAGGGGTCTCCGACTTTATTTTGGTTGGCCTGAATACGGTCCATGAAGAGAAATATAACCCACCAGAGTTGCCTGAAGCTGTGAAAAGTCTCCGAGAAGAAACTGGTAGAGATCGCATTCCTCGAATTGCCGTCGTTAGCAACAGTCTAGAAATTGATCCGAATATTCCCCTTTTCGCATCTGACCGATACTCCCCTATTCTGATCACTTCTAAGTCATCACCAGCATCAAAAAGAAAGCTTCTTTCAGAGAAGTACGAAATCATCTTAGCTGGAGAACAACGTGTAGATTTCAAAACAGCCATTAACAAATTAGCTTCTGGAAACAAGCAGACTGTCCTGGTTGAAGGCGGCCCCTCAATTAATAAACAATTCGTATCTGAGGACCTTTTTGATGAGCTATGTATCACTATCAGTCCTTTCTATTCTGATGACGAAAACGATGAGAAAGTTACGACGGACAAAAGCTACCCAAAGGGGTACATGAAGGAAGTAAGAAGGATTTCGGTCAACGATTTTATTTTCTGCCGTTACCTAAGAAGTCGATGATTTTCAATTTAAAGGGGTCTCGCTAATCGTTGACCCATTTAAATCCTTCCCTAATTCCCCAGNATTAAGCGTTGCCCTATATAAAGTGAACTTCCACCATTTATTTCTGCCAACCTATCCACGGTGCCCCTAGGGTCTCCNTCTCCATCTATTGACATAGCTATTGACCAGAGAGTGTCACCGGACTGAACGACATAGATCTCTTGAGGAGCGTTGGGAGATATGTCTGCTCCTACGGTGTCATTATTCAGCCCGGCAACATGACNAAGCACTGTCCACATAAGGGCGCCAAGNATAACGAATATGACTCCTACTAAGACTCNACGGAGCCCATATTTTGTTTGAACAGGGTGAGTTTGTCCTNCGTNGAACCTCTTTGGNGATACCAAATCCCCAGTTTGAAGGTTGTAATCAACATTAAGGTCATTTTCCAAATTAGGGTTGAATTTAAGTGTGCTTTGCATGTCATTATCCTCTCAGACTGGTGTGACATTTTTTTCTCAATTACTTGACACCGAACAATTGTTCGGCGAACATTAGTTCTACGAACATATGTTCTACTATATACGAACATATGTTCGNTTACAACCATGTAATTTAGATACACCACCACAAGGCAGGACTTTTATGACCACTAAAGCACCGACCCCACGACAACGGAAGATCCTGGAGTTCATAGACCAGACCATAAAGGAAAANGGTTTTCCTCCAACAGTAAGAGAAATCGGCCAAGCTGTAGGACTAAATTCCCCTGCTTCAGTCCACACTCACCTAAGCACTCTTCAAGACCGCGGGTACATCAGGCGCGACCCAACAAAACCTAGAGCTATCGAAGTTCACTGGGATGCTGCTTCAGGTGCCATCATAGACCGCAGACCAGTCACTCATGTTCCACTAGTTGGGGATGTCGCAGCTGGAACTGGAGTTTTAGCTGCAGANAATATTGAAGAAGTTATGCCACTCCCTTCGGATTTCACAGGTGATGGAGAACTGTTCATGCTACGTGTACGAGGCGAATCCATGATTGAGGCTGGAATTCTTGACGGAGACTTTGTTGTTGCCTCAAAGCAATCCACTGCAAATGACGGTGATATTGTCGTAGCTGGAATTCCAGATGGTGAAGCAACAGTGAAGACCTTTTCGCAAAGTAACGACGAAATAACGCTCACACCTGCAAACTCGGCAATGTCGCCAATGCTTTTCTCTTCAACAGATATAACTCTTTACGGAAAGGTTGTCTCTGTTCTTCGGAAACTTTAGACACCCTCNGTAATCATTTGTTTTAACGCTAAATAGCACTGATCGATAGATGATCGTTCAATTTGTTCGTTGCTGGAATGCGCGAGAGTGGCGTCNCCAGGGCCAAAATTGACCGCTGGTATCCCTCTTTGATCAAAAAAAGCTACGTCTGTCCANCCTAGTTTTGCCTNCACATCAAGTTGATGCTTCNCAATCATNGAGGCCAACATAGGATTATCTAATCCTGGTCGAGCTGGAGGTGCCGAGTCTACAAGTAGTAGTTGGTCCTCGTCTTCCATAAAGGGGGCCAAAAGGTCTCTTATTTCCTTTTCAGCAGTAGCAAGATTACGATCAGGAGCTACGCGATGGTTTATTGTTAAGGTGCTGGAATCCGGAACAACATTACCCGCTANTCCTCCCTCCACCTTCACCACTTGTAAAGCCTCTCGGTACTGGCAACCTTCAACTATTGGATTTCGACACTCATAATTTTCAATTACGGAGAGAACGTGATGCAATCTATGAATCGCATTTCTACCCATCCACGGCCGTGCGGTATGCGCTCGCTCACCTTTAAGTTCGAGAGTGAACCTCATTGTCCCTTGGCAACCAGCTTCAATATTTCCTGAGGTGGGTTCCCCTAAAATTGCTAGATCTGCATTGAGCAATTCGGAATTAGCAGCCTCTATTTCAAGTAATCCATTGTGCTTGTGAGCTACCTCCTCACGGGCATAGAAAACATACGTTATNTCCACAGCTGAGTCTGGAATATTCGTGGCCAAAGAGAGCATTATAGCGATCCCGCCCTTCATGTCGGCGGAACCGATTCCCCAAATAGAGTCTTCCTCTAGTCTGATTTTATCGTTTCCTTGCGCTGGGACTGTGTCAGTGTGGCCGCCCAGCAAGACTCTCATACCTTTATCAAGATTAGTTTTCGCTACTATATTGTCGCCTATTCTTGAAACGTGCAACCATGGAGCTTCTGCTAGTTTGCTAGCCACGAAGTTACTTATCTCTTGCTCCTGAAAGCTAACGGAGGGAATGCAAACAAGTTGATGAGTCAGATCAAAGAGATCAGACAACTCTGATTTACTTTTTGACATGTCTATATTCTAATCGCTGTTGCATTACAAACGCGCATGAATTCTCTCTTGTAGTAGAGAGATTACTGGGTCAGGTTGCACTGCAGCGATACGCACATTTTGTCTAGATNTGTCCCCAAAAAAGTCCCCTGGCGTGACTAGNACACCAAATTCTTTTGCCAAATCGTTAACTATAGTCCAACAATCAAATTCATCGCTTTTAGCCCAAAGGTAAAAGGCACCTTCCGGCTTGCTGACGGTGTAACCCAATCTTTGNAATAAATCTAATAATGTTTCAAGCCTATTCTCATAAATGACTCGTTGTTCATCTACATGGACGTCATCACCCCAAGCAAGAACAGATCCAGCTTGCACAGGCCCTGGAATCATTTTCCCTGCATGTTTTCGAACTTCACTGAGCCAATGGACAATATTGGGATCACCTGCGTAAAAACCAGCTCGCAGACCAGCCAGATTGGAGCGCTTTGATAAGGAATGCACTGCAATTACTCCCTCTGTGCCATGATCTAAAATCGTTGAAGGGGGCTTTCCCCACGTAAATTCTACGTAGCATTCATCACTGAAGATTGGAACGTCATGGTATCGTCCCCAATGAACTAGAGATTGAACATTTTCCAAAACACCGGTTGGGTTAGAAGGTGAATTCACCCATAAAAGTAAAGCTCTGCTTATATCCTCCTCATCTACTTTAGTCAGATCCAACCTCAATTGATTATCGACTGGAACCGGAACTGCGCGGCATCCGGCGAGTGTTGCCCCCATCGCGTATGACGGATAGCTAATCGAGGGGTATAGCACTGTGTCTTTTTCTGGATATTTGAGACGAAGATCATTAGGNACAGATGCGACAAATTCTTTAGTTCCAATACAGCCTGCAATTGCNNCAGTGTATTCTGGCTNTACATTTAGTCGTCTTTCCAACCATCCACGGCATGAGTCAAGATACTCTTCTGACCCTATAGATTTAGGGTAACCCTTTTCAGAGTTAGAGGCCGATAACTTCGCTATAACGGCGCTTGGGGGAGGATCACATGGAGTACCAACTGAGAGATCTATGACACCCCCTTCATGTGCTTCAGCGATCTCTCGGTGAGGGTTCAAAAGGTCATACGGATAAGGCGGTAGTTTGAAATTTTTCATTCTGCTTCTCCACTGATAAGGCCGGCTAACCGGGCTTTGGCGTATCCGTCTAATCTAGCTCTCATTACGAGTGTGTCGCCCTGAACGTCTTCAATAAGAACTTGGGCTTCACGATGCACTTGNGCGATCAAATCCCCCCTTGTGAGAGGGATGAGCAACTCGTAAACATCAAGTTTTGAACGAAGCATATCGCTGAGTTTTGACATCATTTTTTCAACCCCTTCACCAGTCTTTGCAGATATTTGAACAGCGTTAGGATAATCAACGAACGCTGGTTCAGTTCCTCCTATATCTGCCTTATTAAATACAATAAGCTCAGGTAAGTCAGCCTTCANTCCTATCTCATCTAGCACGTTTCGNACTGCGNTAATGTCTTTCTGAGCGTTCATGCTACTTCCATCAACTACGTGGANGAGGAGNTCAGCTTCTGTCACTACATCTAATGTGGTTTTGAATGCTTCGACTAGATGATGTGGAAGATTACGCACGAAACCAACCGTGTCGCTTACGAATATCTTCTCACCACCGGGTAATTGAAGAGCCCGAGTCACTGGATCAAGGGTAGCGAAAAGTCGGTCAGCGACTAAAGCATCGTGATCGGACTGAGTTAGGCAGTTGAGGAGTGACGACTTACCTGCGTTGGTGTAACCAACAATTGCGACTGATTGATTTACGGATCCGCGGCGTCGTTTTGACTGGTTTTCTCTNGTAGAACGAATCCCAGATAGTTGTTTTTGCAAATTATGGATTTTNCGAACCAATCTCCTACGGTCTACCTCCAATTTCGTTTCACCTGGTCCTCGTGTTCCTATCCCACCAGCCTGTTGACTTAATGTAACCCCTCGCCCACGTAACCTTGGAAGCAGATATTGAAGCTGGGCCAATTCCACCTGTGCTTTNCCTTCTGGCGTACTGGCGTTTTGAGCGAAGATATCAAGAATGACAGCTGTCCTATCTATCGCAGATCGCTTGAAGGCCTTTTCCAAATTATTTTGCTGGGCAGGTGNGAGTTCGTCATTAAAGACAATTGTGTCCGCATCATATTCTTCAGCTAGTTCAAAAATCTCTCCAACCTTTCCTCGCCCTATGAAGGTAGCAGGGTCTGGNGACTCACGTTTTTGAACAATGTGGTGGACAACGTCGGCACCGGCAGTCGAGACTAGGCGTTCTAGCTCACTCATTTGAGCAGCAATTGATAAATCGGAGGTATTACCCATATCTAAACCAACTAAGATTATTTTNTCCCTNAAGGAACGGTCAATGAATCCCCTCTCCTCGCCACCTAGGTCTCCGAAGCCTCCTCGATGCGACCCAGAAGAGGTCATTGCCGATTTTTCAGACACCTATGGTTACCTCATATTCGTCTATGAATTCTGATTTTCCAGTTAAGTAAACTCCAGGATTTTCTATTTCAACTTGAACGTTGCCACCCGGCATCACCACTTGGATTTCTGTGTCAACTAGCCCCCAACTTTGAGNTTTGTAAGCTGATGCAACGGCTCCACTGCCACAGGCTTTTGTCACTCCGACTCCCCTTTCCCATGTGTGCATTGAAATTAAGGACCGCTCACTCACCTCCACCATGTGAACATTAATTCCTGNTTCACTGCAAGCTTCTTCAACCGATGGCCCTAACGATGCAATGTCCAACAGGCTTATATTCTCAAACTGAATCACAATATGCGGGTTCCCAACATCTACATATCCAGCCCTTATGGCTCCGGTACCCACATTCTCAATTAGTTCAGAGTCGTTTAAGTCTAAACCCAGCGTCGGGCTTCCCATCTCAACTCGGATCATAGNTTCTGAAGTTTGAGAATCCAGAATCTGTGCTTCTCTATCGCCTNCATCAGTTCGAATTCGGATATATTTCCCGATGTCTTGACTTAGGTAAACGTTATGGGCGAGGCATCTCAAACCATTTCCAGATATTTCGGCACGTGAACCGTCAGAGTTAAACAACACCATTTGTGCATCAATATCTGCGTTTTCNCCGGGTAAATTAAAAATTAAGCCATCAGCCCCTGGCCCAGCAGAGTAGTCACAAAATATTCTTGCTAATTCGGATGAATTCTCCGGAAGAGAAGAAATGGAAGCTATTAGGAATTCATTTCCTAATCCATGAAATTTTGTTAGTTTCATACTTAAAATTCCTTAAGAATCAGTGGCAGAGATTCATCTGGGTCATCATTAATATCAATCCAGTTTATTCTCGGGTCGCGCCGAAACCATCTTTCTTGTTTTCGTGCAAATTTTTTCGTATCTTTTATTGCCGTTTCAATAGCTTCATCAAGGCTGTAATCTCCTCGTATATGCCCAAATAAATGTTTATAGCCTAAGGCTTGAGATGCTGTACGTGAAAGTTGTTTTTTGGCATCAATAAGTTTTTCGCATTCTTTCAAGAAACCATTTGCTATCTGGTCTTCAAATCTTTTGACAATGCGCCGATCAAGTGTATTTCTGTCCCAACGTAAACCAATCATTTTGTAGTTGACTTCCTCGTAGGTTGAAAGTCCGGGTCCATAACTTGAGAATCTTCTCCCACTTCCTATCGTCACTTCAAGCGCCCTTATTATTCGACGACGATTATTAGGTTCCATTCTCGTGGAGGCTAAGGGGTCAAACTGAGTAAGTTTCTNATAAAGCGCCCTTGTATCTAGGTTTTTCTCTANCTCCTTCCGAGTTTCCGGAAACTGACCCGGAATATTGAGTTCATCAATAATAGTCCTCAGGTAAAGGCCGGTTCCGCCTACCAAGAGTGGCTGAACACCCCGGCTCACAATCCCATCAATTGCCTCTTTTGCTTGAATTTGAAATTGGCTAATCGTGTACTCTTCGTGTGGTTTAACGATATCTATCATGTGATGAGGGATTAATGCCTGCTCTTCTTTCGTGGGTTTTGCAGTCCCTATATCCATTCCTTGATAGATCTGCATCGAGTCAAGCGAAACCAATTCAAATGTTCCAATTCTTTCAGCAACCGACATTGCTATCTGGGACTTTCCAGATGCCGTTGTTCCTACTATCGCCAGACGAGAGGCAGAATCTGACTCCTTCACCCTGAAACCACAGGTATACGTCTTTTGATCCTTGGCTTCTCAATTATTTCCACGAGACTTCCCATTAAATAATTCGGAGTTGCGTCTTCAGCTCTAACAATTGCGACTGTACCGATAGGGAGATCTGAAGCTGGGAAATGTATAACTTTGTTCTGCCTCGTTCGTCCTGTAACCAATAAGTTATTTTTTTTGCTAGGTCCTTCAACAAAGACCTCTTCGCCCCTGCCTATTCTTTCTCGGTGCTTAATGAGTCCCGAACGCTGTATTACTTCCCTTAGGCGTTCATACCTGTTTTGGGTTTCCTCTTTGTTGCAGTACTTTTCATGCATTTCTGCTGCCTCAGTCCCAGGCCTCGGGGAAAAGATAAAAGTAAATGCTCCATCAAACTCCGCGCTAGCAGCGACTTCTAAAGTATCTTCGAAATCTTTATTGCTCTCTCCGGGGAAACCGACGATGATATCAGTAGTAACCGCTAAATCGGGGATAATCTCCCTAGCCTGAAACAACTTACCTAGATAACGCTCTGCCGTATATCCTCGGTGCATTGCAGCAAGAATGACGTCACTACCTGACTGCAAAGGAAAATGAAGGTGCTCACATACGCTTTCTGTTTGTGCCATTACATTCATCACGTCTTGTCTCATATCTTTGGGGTGAGGGCTTGTGTAACGAACCCGCTTTAGACCCGAAATATTTCCAACTTCTCTAAGCAAGTCAGCAAAAAGAGGACTTGCTGATCTTCTACTCTGATTTGCCCACCTTTCTCCTGCTAGGTTTGTGTCTGTCACAAGGGGGGCCTGGCTCCTTAGCCTTCTCGTTATATCGCGACCATAACTATTGACGTTTTGACCTAATAAAGTAATTTCTGAGACACCGTCCTTAACTAATTTCCTAGCTTCAACAATGAGATCATTAAAGGGCCGGCTTACTTCGGGGCCTCGCACCTGTGGGACTATACAAAACGCGCATGAATTGTCACATCCACTTTGAATCGTAAGCCATGCCGCATGATCAACTTCTCGACGGGTGGGAAGAGGTTCGCTAGCTAAGGTATCAAGATCATGAGGAACTGGATCGATGATCTCAACGACAGGTCCGTTATCACTCTCAAACAGAAGGTCGACGACTCTTTCGAGGTTATGGGTACCGAAGACTACATCTACATGAGGAGCTCTGTTGCGAATGATTTCTTGATCTTTCTGCGCTAAGCACCCGCCAACCATTATCCTTTTAGAAGGGTCATCTTCTTTGATTTTTTTTAAATTACCTAAATGCCCGTAAAACTTATTATCGGCATTCTCCCGAATACAACAAGTGTTGATTACCACAACATCCGCATTCTCAACTTCAGGTGTGCGGGTTAGCCCAGCTGTCTCAAGTAATCCTGCAATGCGCTCAGAATCATTTTCGTTCATCTGGCATCCATAAGTTTGGATGGTGTAATTCCTTCTCATCCCATTAAGGGTAGAGGAAAATAACTACTTCAAATGAAAGTGTACTGAGAATTTATTCGTCTATTGAAATTGGCTCATCATCTGCTGAAGTAAACGAATCCTCTTCATCGCTTGGATTGACAATTGCCCAGATTTTATTTTCAATTTCCATCATAATTTCTGGGTTATCACTTAGGAAAGATTTAGCATTCTCGCGACCCTGACCGAGCTGCTCTCCCTCGTATGTATACCAGGCACCAGATTTGGTAACGATATCCATCTCAACGCCAGTGTCAAGAAGGGAACCTTCACGACTGATGCCTTTACCATACATGATGTCGAACTCGGCTTGACGAAATGGAGGGGCACATTTGTTTTTAACGACTTTCACTCGTGTCCTGTTTCCCACAATCTCAACACCAGATTTAAGTGATTCTATTCGCCTGATATCAAGCCGTACAGAGGAATAAAATTTCAATGCTCTACCGCCGGGAGTTGTCTCGGGAGAACCGAACATAACGCCGATCTTCTCGCGAAGTTGGTTAATGAATATACATATAGTCTTTGTTTTGTTGAGATTGCTGGTTAATTTACGTAGCGCTTGTGACATCAAACGAGCTTGGAGGCCAACATGGCTTTGGCCCATTTCCCCTTCTAATTCAACTCTTGGAGTTAAAGCAGCAACCGAATCTATAACTATCACATCAATTGCGCCAGATCGCACCAATGTGTCTGCTATTTCAAGTGCTTGCTCTCCAGTGTCAGGCTGCGAAATTAGCAGTTCGTCAACGTCAACGCCGATAGCCCTTGCATAGACAGGATCCATTGCATGCTCAGCATCAATGTAGGCGCATATTCCGCCATTCCTTTGAGCTTCAGCCACAACATGCGTCGCAAGGGTTGATTTTCCTGATGATTCAGGGCCGTAAATTTCTGTCACCCTTCCACGTGGAAGTCCCCCGACCCCGAGTGCCAGGTCAAGAGCTAATGCACCTGTCGGCACTGACTCTATGTTCATGGTTGTTTTCTCGCCCATCTTCATTACTGCGCCTTCGCCGAATTGTTTTGTTATTTGGCCTAGTGCTAGATCTAAAGCTTTTTCATTATCCATTTTCTACCTACTTTTCTCTGTTTTTTTAAACTGGTCTACTTTGTGCACTCTAATTTTGGGGTGTGACAATCTTCTATTACATTAGTGTAATTACGAACGTCTGTTCGGTCAACGTTATCATTAAAAAACTTTATGTCATTAGAATAAGGACAGTGTCTAGTACTCTTTGATTCTAAGGAAGGTTTATTTTGCAGTACGAGAAAAATGAGCAAGACATCCGTGAACGCCTAACGGATGAACAATATTTCGTTACTCAGCATTCAGGTACGGAGCGAGCATTTACAGGCTGCTATTGGGACACCAAAGAAGCTGGACATTATCATTGCATAGTCTGTGATGCTGAACTCTTTACGAGTGAAACAAAGTTCGACTCAGGAACCGGTTGGCCAAGTTTTTTTGAGGCAGATGGAACAGGTGCGGTTGACAGAAAAATTGATAATTCACATGGAATGACGCGTGTTGAGGCCCTCTGTGCAAACTGTGGAGCGCATTTAGGCCATATATTCAACGACGGCCCACCACCAACTGGGGAGAGATTTTGCATGAATTCTGCCTCTCTTAATCTTAAACCCCTTGATGGCCAAGACTAAACGGAAATAATCTTGAAGCCATTTCTTCTAGGAATAGTCATTTTAGGTATTGCCTTCATGACTGTAACAGCCTGTGCATCAGATGATGGCCCACCTGATGTAGATCTCTCATTATCCTCTCTCAACGAAGGCCATACTGAGGCTCCGGACGTTGACGAGATAATACGTTTTCGCACTGAAGATTCCGAAGATCTTTGGGGGTCCGTATTTGGGTCTGGAGAAATTGCAGTAATTTTGACTCACATGCGTGGTCGGGACCAGACCACATGGTTTCCGTTCGCTAGATTCATAGGTGAATCTGGTTACAAGGTTCTGACGTTTGACTTTCGTGGCTACGGAAAATCTTCTGGAGTGAAAGATACGAGAATGGACCGAGATCTTGAAGCTGCTATTGCATATATGCGAGCCAAGGGTGCAAAACAAGTTATCCTCATCGGGGCTTCCATGGGAGGCACTGCAGTTATCGAGTTAGCTTCAGAATCACAAGTACAAGGAGTAGCAGCGCTCTCCCCTCCAGCAGAGTTTGGCAGGATTAATGCACTAATTGCTGTTGAATCAATGGTAATTCCTCTACTACTTATAGTTGCAGAAAAGGACTCTCAATATTATTCCGATGCTCGAAAGATAGAGTCTGCGGCGGCGGCTACACAGTTTCTAGTCGTAGAAGGGCAGGAGCATGGCACTAATATGCTTGTAGACCACAGAAATGAGATTTTCGCTAATTTGTTAGCTTTTGTTGATAGATGGACAGACGATAGATTATTGACGACTGTACAAACGGAGTCGTAAAGCGTTCAACACCGAAATGGTAGTGAATTGGCGTACTCGTTCACGATCAAATGGCCATTTCACCGTAAAGGACTCCAGGAGCCCATCTACTGACGTAGCCATCCATACTCTACCCACCTCATCTTCGGTGGCTGTCGGACCAGCATTTCCAGAAACTGCAACGGATACATCGCAATTTAAAATGTCACAGGCACCTTTCGCCATCTGCTCAACTGCTGCCTTCGACACAACTGGGCCTTTAGATACATTCAATATCCTTTGCTTGATATCGGATGAGTATGGGATGATCCCACCTTTGAAAACATCACTAGAACCTGGTTGACTGGTTATCCTACTGGCAATAAGTCCACCTGTCATTGACTCTGCAAGACCAAGACTTAAACCTTGTCTTCGACATAACTCAATTATTGTTGCTTCCATAGATTGATCGTTACGGGAAAAGATAATTTCATTACCGATAGTACTAGCGACCCTCTCTGCTTCAGCTTCAAGTATTTCGTTAACTGATTCTTCGCTATCCCCCTTTGCAGTGATTCTAATTTTCAGACCTTCCACACCACTTGCTAGAAATGCGATAGTTGCTGTCCCTTCTTCATCAAGACGTTCAATATCACTTGAAAGCTTTTCTGCTAAACCCGATTCAGAATCTCCCCATGTCCTTAGAGTTTTAGAGCGAATAATCGAAGTTAAACCCGTTTCAGTTCTTATGTCCGGAAGAATGCAGGATGTCACCATTTGCTTCATCTCCCAAGGGACTCCAGGAACAGCATAAATTGTCGTACCATTTAGCTGAGCTTTTAACCCAGGCGCTGTTCCGGGCATGACTGGTAATGCTTCAGCCCCTTCGGGAACCATAGCCTGCCTCAAGTTATTCTTTGGCATAGTCCTATTTCGACCTGAGAACATTGCTGTTATCTTCTCAACCAAGTCTTCATTTAATCTGAGTTCAACACCCATTAACTCCGCAATCATATCCCTAGTCAAGTCATCCTGGGTCGGCCCCAAACCTCCGCAGACAATAACGTAATCTGAACGGTCTACTGCTTGACTCAGGACGCTCTTAATTCGCTCAGGGTTATCCCCTACTTTAGTTTGGAAAAAACTATCAATTCCCGATAGGGCAAGTTGTTCCCCGATCCAGGATGAATTGGTATCAATAATCTGACCTAAAAGAAGTTCGGTACCTACGGCTACAACTTCACAACTAATTCGCTTCATCCGATTCAACCTTCTTTCGATGTCACTGCGATCAAACTACTGTTGCGTATGTACTGCCAACCTGTCACGACAGTCATTAGAACAGCAAACCACAACATGGTAGTTACTATCCAATCATTATCTTTCAATGGTGGTAGCACTGCGAGAAGCAATGCTGAACCCTGAGCAAATGTTTTCCATTTGGCAAGCTTAGAAGCCGGGATAATAACCTTTCGTCGAACTTTCATGACTCTGAACGTTGAGATTCCTATTTCTCGCATTGCAATGATCAACACAGGGATGAAATGGAACCGTCCAATTGCCAGCAAGGAGAGCATGCACCCTAGAACTACTACTTTGTCAGCTAGCGGATCTAGAAAGGCCCCTAATTTCGTTTCACTGTTAGTCGCTCGAGCAAGCACGCCATCAAAAGCATCGCTAATACCTAAGATGAAACCAAAAATAAACGCAGTCCACGATGCCCCATTCTCACCATCTGCAGAGAGAATAACAATGAATAGAACTGGAGACACAAGTATGCGGGTTATTGTTATTAAATTTGCAGGTGTTAAATTATGCATTCAGGTTTCCTTGAGGGAATTGCCTAAATCTTCAAATTTTTCAGATTCAATAGCAACTACGTCAGTACCAACGGCTTCTACGATTTTTACATTAGCAAACTCTCCTGTAGGGATGTCACTCGAGACCTTAATGATCCCGTCAATCTCGGGTGCTTCCCTAAAGCTTCGGGCAATTCCAACTTCATCTACTAATACTTCTACGTCATCACCAATAAGTTCATCTCGCTTTACAGAAGCAATTGAATCTTGAAGTTCAGATAGTTCTAGCAACCGCTCATTTATCAAAGTTTTCCCTACCTGACCCTCTAGAGAATAAGCATATGTTCCCTCCTCGCGCGAAAAGGCAAAGAAACCGCACCAGTCAATTCTGTTCTCTTCAACGAATCTCAGTAAGGCATCATGGTCACTCTCGGTTTCCCCCGGATACCCGATAATAAAGTTCGTTCGGAAGGCCGCCTTACCATTAAGAGATCGGATGCGTTGAATAATTTCTGTGAATTTTTGGTAATTACCCCATCGCCTCATTTTCCTTAGCAGGGGTTGAGATACATGTTGGAGACTAAGGTCAAAGTATGGAACTGGGCTTGACCCTATTGCTTCTATCAATCTTTCGTTTAAGCTTGAAGGGTATAGGTAAAGTAGCCGAACCCACTTCACAACCTTGCTTGCTTGCTCGTATAACTGCAACATGTCCGCAGTTCCTTCTAGATCCTTCCCATAAGATGCCAGATCCTGAGCAACAAGGACGACTTCCGACAATTCCATCGTTTCGATTTCTGAAAGTATCGAATTTACTGATCGTGACCGTTGTGGACCCCTAAAAGATGGTATTGAACAAAATCCGCAAATTCTGTCACATCCTTCAGCCACTTTGACATATCCCCAAGGCCTTTTTGAGCTCGGACGCGGAAGATTCAGTAGATCGAATTCTGGTGCGCTTGGCTTTTTGGAAAGTGACACGGGGACTCCGAATCCTGCCACGGAGTTTACGTCATCTCCAAGCGCCTCCTCTAAGGAGGAACCATAACGCTCTGCTAGGCAACCGGTTACAACCAGTTCGGAGTTTGGGTTTCGCACATTGTTAAGTTGATAGATCGTGTCAATGCTTTCTTTACGGGCATCTTCAATAAATGCGCACGTGTTTACAACAACAAGGTCGGCTGACTCAGGTGAGTCAGCCAAAATCATGCCATCGTTAAGTAGGGTTCCTTCAAGCTTTTCGCTATCTACCTCATTTTTGGGGCACCCTAATGTTTCTATCCAGTAGCGTTCACTCATAGATTGATGGTATCCAGCAGGTTCCCAAAAAGGAAGAGGATATTGACTTCAAACACCTACTAACACTAGCCAAAGTACATAAACAGATAACAATGTAAGACCTGCTAGCCTCCCCACTGGCTTTGAGCTAAGTGACTTTAACCCCCAGATTACTGCCGCCAGCAAAATTAAAATTGCGGATATCCATCCAATTATTTTTGTCTCAATCATTTCTCCAGGCCCGACTATCCCTATTGCGGCGCCAATAGCTACTCCATTGAACACGTTTGATCCTAAGATAGTGCCAATAACCATTTCCGACTTTCCCTTACGTAGAGCAACGAACGACGCAACTAGTTCTGGGAGGGACGTTCCAATAGCTACTAGACTAGCCCCAACGAAGCCGCTACCTACTCCCCATTCTTCAGCCAATCCTGTAGCGCCTTCGGTAATGAAATAGGATGAGGCGATTACACCAACCAACGAGGTCAGAATAACAGATGTATTTAGTATTTTACTTCGGGTTCCTATTTCCTGATTTTGGGTGGCAGGAATTTGATACTGAATATCCCCATTGTCCCTTTCTTTCTTTCCATCTCTTAACATCAACGATAGGGATACAACTAGCATCACTAAGAGGATGAAACCCTCATATCTCCTAAAGCCATTCTGAGCGAAGAGAAAGAACCAAAAGACAGCGTTCATAGATAGCGGGATATGGAATTTGATGAAATACCTAGGCATAGGGATCGAAGCCGCAAATGTTGTGACTCCGAGAACCAGCGTTAGATTAGCGATAATTGATCCGATAACATTGCCGATGGCTAGGTCTATGTCACCTCTTACAGCCGACGTTGTTGAAACTGCCATCTCCGGCATACTCGTTCCGAAGCCCACTATGATCGCCCCAACCACAACAGCAGATACCCCTAACTTGGTTGCTAAATCGCTGGACGAGTCAACTAAGAGGTCCGCAGATTTAACCAGCACCACGATTCCTAGAATTACGAATAAAAGGTCAACGAGCATTTAGGCTTGTTCCTAAAAGGAGCTTTCATCAGGCTGATTGGATTGCTTTAGTTCGTCTGCCGTAATCAGCACTTCTCTGGGTTTCGATCCTTCGCTCGGGCCGACTATTCCTCTCTCCTCAAGTAAATCCATGATCCTTCCAGCTCGAGCAAATCCTACTCGAAGCTTTCTCTGCAGCATAGAAGTTGATCCCAATTGTGATTCAACAACCAAGTCAATTGCTTTGAGTAATAATTCATCATCGTCTGAGTCTCCCGAAGTCCCCCCTGGTATCAATTCTCCTGAAAGACTTGAAGGCGCATCGGTTATTGAGAGTTCCGTACTAATCCCATCTACTACTGCCCCATCTTTTAATTGTTCTGATTGTTTTTTCCAAACGCCCACTACACGTTTTACCTCATCTTCGCTAACCCAAGCGCCTTGAATCCTATGGGGGCTAGATGATTTTGGGTCAAGCAACAGCATATCTCCTTGCCCTACTAATCTTTCGGCTCCACCTTGATCAAGGATCACTCGACTATCTGTCAAACTTGAGACTGCGAAAGCAATACGCGCAGGTATGTTTGCTTTAATCACCCCAGTTATAACATTTGTTGATGGGCGCTGAGTGGCAACTACCAAGTGGATTCCGACTGCTCTTGCTTTTTGTGCAATCCTACATATGGAATCTTCTACGTCTCTAGGGGCTACCATCATTAAGTCTGATAACTCGTCTACTACGACAAGAATGAAGGGCAAACGACTGTATGTTTTGGGACTTCCGTCGGGATTAATCGCACTGGGAGGGGGTTGAATTGTGCCTTTGTCGTAGGCAGCGTTATATCCAGCTATGTCCCTGAATTTAACTTCAGCTAGCAATTCGTATCGTCTATCCATTTCTCTGCAAGCCCACTGGAGAGCATTTGCTGCTTTCTTGGGGTCTACCACTGGCTGGGTGAGTAAATGTGGCACTCGTTCGTATTGTGACATTTCTACTCTTTTCGGATCTATAAGTATCATTCTTAGAGTTTCAGGTGTTGAGCGCATCAACGCTGAGGTAACAATACTATTGATGCATGAGCTTTTACCGGCTCCTGTTGCGCCTGCTATTAAGATGTGCGGCATTTTTGACAGGTTCATAACGATAGATTTCCCATTAATGTCTCTTCCAACGGCAACATCCAATGGGTGAGTTGCTCTTTTGGCCTCAATAGAACTAAGAACATCTCCAAGAGCTACAACCTGTCGTTCATTATTAGGCACTTCTATCCCTATTGCCTGTCTTCCAGGTATAGGCGCCAGGATTCGAACATCTGCAGAGGCCATGGCATAGGCAATATCTTTGTTCAATGATGTGACGCGTGAAACCTTTACACCTTCTCCAAGTTCCAACTCGTATCTTGTAACAGTAGGGCCGACTACCATACCAACGAGCCTTGTTTCTACTCCATGTGCTGCAAGTGCCCTTTCGAGGACCCGTCCTCTTTCCTCAACAAGATTTTCATTTATATCTTGGGAAGTTGAACGGGCGAGGAGTTTGCCGGATGGTAGTTTCCAGATCGAACCTTTTGCAGAGGGCCCAAGTTCAATTTCAAGTTGTTCTGCGGAAGTGATTGGATCTTCGCTCGTTTTTCTTCTTTTCCTTGAATCCTCCTTTTCCTTTTGAGGAGTTGGATTATTTTCTTCAGGGGCTTCCGATGTTGAGCTTTCTCCGGGATTTCCTTTTTCAGGTCGAATATTTTTTTTAGTTTCGTTAAGGAGCCGAGCTTCGCCGTCAATCTGGATTACCGGATTCTCTGGCGTTCCTGTTCGTTGAGCTATTTCGTCTTTAGTCTCACCCATAGCAAGTCTCACGGAATTAGCTACTTTCGTTGAGATAGATTTTGACAGGAGCCATAAACGTGAAAGGGCCTCTTTGAAAGTCATCCCTGTTACTAGGATAATTCCTACGAACCCTATTGCTAGTAAAATAAATACTGCACCCACTTGTTCAAAGGCTGCCCGGAGAGGGGCCCCGGCTAAATAACCTAGGATTCCACCACCGTTCTTTAATTCGCTGAGGTCCGAGAGGTTATATGAATTGGCATTTGTATTTAGATGACTAATTCCACATATCGTTACAAAAATTAATAAAGTTCCTATCAGGATTGAGGCTGTCCTTGGATTTTGGTCACCTTGATAGTCCTCAGCATTGCTAACTGGGGCTTCAAAAACGAGGTAAATACCCCCGAACATAAGAGCGACAGGGGCGATGTAACCTATGTACCCAAATAGGGCGCGAAAGAGCCAGGGGCCAATTGCCTCGCCGACTATACCTGCGGTACCGAAATATAGGCCTAAAGCAGCTACGATACCGATTACTATTAACCCGAGACTGATTAAGTCTGATTTGTGCCCTCCAAATGCTGATTTTAGTGAACCATTGAAAGCACTAATCGTAGATTTTTTCTGCTTCCCCTCTCTGTTTGGGGTATCAGAAGTAGCCCCGCTGGAGGGAATAGTTGTTTTTTTAGATTTTCGCTTGCCCGGTTTTGGGCCCTTTTCTGATGCTTTTTCTTGCTTTTTTGATTTAGCCACAATACGCCAACGGTAACACTAAAGTGTAAGAAATTTAGCCATAGCGAGCATTGAAACCACAACTTGGGAGGGTTAACGGAATTAAGAAAATATCTCTACCATCGGAATAATCATTGGGCGTCTTTTTGTGTAATCGTTCACCATTTTTCCCGTTACTCGTCTAACCTTTTGTGCCAAAACGTCTTGGGTTAGTTCTCTTTTGTTAGTGAGAAATGACTTCAGCTCCGAGGACAGCCGATCCTCAATTTTCTGTTCGTAGAGTTCTGCTACATCTGCGCTCAACCAGCCTTTACTAATAACAGATGGAGTTCCTAATAAGGTTTTATCTTTTTTACTTATTGAGACTTTTGCTATTACGAAACCTTCCTTTCCTAGGATATTACGGTCCTTGAATAGGTCATGATTAGTTTCAACTATTGACCCCTGTGAGAAAATGTAACGCCCTTCGCATTTCCTTTCGTTTAAAGTGAGCCCTGAATCCTCCATGATCACTTGATCACCATCAGTCGCTAAAAGTACATTTTCTGAATTAGTCCCAATTTCCATTGCAAGTTTCCTATGTGCTACCAAATGGCGTAATTCCCCATGCACTGGAACAAACCATTCTGGTTTTGCTGCCTGATGAAGTTCGCGTAATTCCTCGCGCTGCCCGTGTCCCGATGTGTGCGTATTGAGGTGCTCATCGTTAATTACTTCGGCCCCTAGGCTAATCAGGTTATTTACTAGACGACCTACCCGTTTCTCGTTTCCTGGAATGGTTCTTGATGAGAAAATAATTACATCATTTTCGTCAATCCGTAACCACTTTCCAGAATTCTGAGCTGATAAGTTCAACGAGGACCTTGGTTCTCCCTGAGAACCCGTGCTAATTACGCAAATTTGATTCTTTGGGTAGGTTTCAATCTCAGATATGTCCACTAAATCATCCTCTGCCACGGAGAGGATCCCGAGGCTCCTTGCAAGGGAAATATTTCTTTCCATTGAGAACCCAAGAGTGGCTACCTTTCTGCCTTGTTCTTTTGAAATATCTATAATTTGCTGGATCCGATGGATGTGGCTTGAGAAGCATGTTGCGATAATTCGTTCTTTCTGGAATTTCCTAAATATTTCTTCCAAACCATTCCCTACTTCTGACTCGGAGATGCTTGCGCCACTGAGTTCTGCATTAGTTGAATCGCAAAGCAAAAGACGAATTCCTGGGTCTTTAGACAAAATAGTTATACGGTCCATATCTGTGTGTCTTCCATCCACAGGATCTCTATCCAGCTTGAAATCACTTGAATGCAAAATGAGGCCCTGCGGGGTGTGAATTGCCGAGATCAGACCTTTAGGTGTGGAATGTGTTACCGGCAAAAACTCACATTGGAAATCACCAATGTTTATCTTCTGCCCATCGGCTATTTTGATTAGGTCTGTTTTATCAAGCATGTCGGCTTCGGCCAGTCGGTGACGAACCATCCCTAAGGTAAATTCAGATCCGTAGATAGGAAATTCGCTTATGTTGAGTGCAAATCGAAGCGCCCCAATATGGTCCTCATGCCCATGCGTAGCAATGCATCCTATAATTTTTTCGCTACGCTCCTCAAGATAGCCAAAGTCTGGTAGCACTGATTGCGCCCCTGGCATCATTTCGTCTGGGAAAAGTTGTCCGCAATCTAGTAGCAGAATTTGATTTTGGGATTCAATAGCGGCGCAGTTTCGTCCGATATCCCCAAGCCCGCCAAGAAAAGTAATTGAGACAGTTTCGCTCATATTTGCACTTTTAAGAAAATCCCATTTCGGATCCTACAAGAGTAGCTGATATAACACTTTGGGCTTTCTCTTTGAGACCTGCTGGAACTGTGTCCATAGGGGGTCTCCCTTGACCGACACTGAATCCAAGGAGATTCATCATTACTTTCGTCGGAATAGGGTTGGGAGCATCAAGGGTTGATTCAAAAGCAAAAGAATCCTGAAGAGACTGATTAATTCCTTTTGCTGTTTCATAGTCACCATTAATCACTGCATTTACTAGATTCTGGTGTTCAGCCCCTGTCCAATGTGTTGCCACTCCGACTATGCCTGAGGCCCCAATTGAGAGTAGTGCTAAATTTAGTGAATCATCTCCTGAGTAGACTTCAAAATCATCGGGAGATTGAGAGAGTAACGAAGCTGTTTCGGATGGGTCTCCAGCTGCATCTTTGAGTGCTAAGACGTTCTTGCTATTATGGGCCAGTTCGAGAATCGTTTCAGTTTCAATTTTTCTTCCGCTTCGAATCGGAATATCGTACAGCATCACTGGAAGGTCCGTGCATTCGGCGATTCTAGTAAAATGTTGAAGTAGGCCCTGCTGTGAGGGTCGATTGTAGTAGGGAGTAACGCTAAGGATGCCCGATGCCCCTACCGTCTGAGCTCGCTGGGTAAGCTCAATGGCTGCTTTAGTATCGTTGCTNCCTGTTCCTGCTATTACTGGAGCATCAACCGAATTTGCGACTGCTTCAATTAGCGCGATTTGCTCATCGTGAGTAAGGGTCGGCGATTCCCCAGTTGTACCTGCAATAACGAGTCCATCATTCCCATTTTGAATAAGCCATTGTGCAAGGCGTCCTGCTTCGTTGAGGTCAAGATCTCCAGAACTTGTGAAAGGAGTGACCATTGCTGTCAGAACTCTCCCAAATCTAGACATCTTANTCCTTTCTCCTTCACTTGAGGCTAGCAGGCTATACGCTTTCCCTCTTCATTTTTAGAGGTAGTCAAGAGGTATATCTGATTCTTTTCGCTTTTTTATGCCCNTACCTTTTGANAAACTCCAAAGAACCAGCNGGTAACCTATCGCAGCGATACTAGCAAAGATGAACCATTGCACTGCATAACTCAGATGTTGCCCTTCGCTAAACTTTGGTAAGTCAAGTGCTTTAGGGAAGCCATCAGCTTGTTGCGGATTTTGACCAGTTAGCTGGATATACATGGGAAAGATTTCATACCCCAATTGATCCTCGTAACGCACTAAATCCGGTCTGGCTAGACTTTTGAGGACTCCTTGACTGACGTCAGCACGTTGGAGTCCTTTCGCTACTTCTGTTTTTCGGAGAATTCCTGTGAGGTTAAACACTGAAGTGTTTGAATCAACATAATCCTCAGCTGTAATAGGTATCCATCCTCTATTGACAATAAGAATTTGATTGTTCGAAAGCTGGAAGGGAGTCAACAACCAAAACCCTGGAACGCCGTTATATGTTCGATTCCTAACGAGGACGCTATCTCCTTGTATGTATTTACCTGAAACAGCGATGCTCCGGTATTCAAAATCTCTTCCTACTTCAGTGATTTCGTAGCCCTTCAATTTGGCTATATCCTCGAGGCCAAGTGGCGCGTTATCTAGCCTCACACTTATCCTTTGGTTAATATCAGACTTCTGCGAATGACGATCAAGTTGCCAGAAACCCAAAAAAATCATTGCAAGGACCGCAAAGATTACCAATACCGTTGTGACGATTCTTTTAGACATCCATCAAAGCTTCAAGGCCAACAGTAACACCAGTTAGTCCGGCAATTCCGCTGATAGCCATAAGAACGCCAGGCATAAACGAGAATCTGTCATAGGAATCTTGTCTTATCGTTAATGTCTGTCCAGACGCACCGAAAATTACCTCCTGGTGAGCAAGCATCCCTTCCATTCGAACGCTGTGGACAGGGATATTTCCCTGCCCTTTGGCTCCCCTTGCGCCCTCCAGTACAAAGTTGGTAGTTGGATCACTAATATCTTTCTTAAGAGCTCCGGCGATCTTTTCAGCTGTTGCTAAAGCAGTTCCCGAAGGGGCGTCAACTTTATTATCGTGATGAAATTCAATTATTTCTACAGTTGAGAAATATGGCGTAGCTATTTCGGACAGGCGCATCAATAGTATTGCGCTAATAGAAAAATTCGGAACCACGATGCAATGGCTTTCGGTGAACATTTCAGAGAGTTCCGAAACATTTTCCTCCGTGATCCCGCTAGTTCCTACTACAGCATGAACACCAGATTGTGCCACAAGCTCAAGGTTTTTCATTGCTACTTCAGCAACCGTAAAATCAACAGCTACATCAATACCTTTTAGGNTTTCAAGTGAATCTGTAATTTCGATGGTGGTATTAGGTATAACTTCGCCCACCTGTTTTGCGTCCACACCAAAGGCCAAGGTCATTGAATCGTCATTATTAATTGCTTGACAGGTTGTAGAGCCCATCTTGCCCGCTGCGCCGAAAACACCTACATTTAATTTTGCCATATCCTAATACTGCCATGTAGGCCACGCATTAGCTTATATTTAGTGAGAAGAGTTAGAGAGAGCTCTACCTTCTGCCACCTCTGCCTTTTCGGTTTCTGTTTCGCTGTTGATTTCCACCGATAGCTTCAGGACCTAGTTCACCGAGCTCCTCAGTTAAGCTTTCTTCAAATTCGTCTTCGAAACTTGAAGGCTTCTTTTTTGATTCCTCTTCGGTAGATGTTTTTTCTTGGGGATTCTCTTGATCCTCGTCCTCGTTAGAGTCATTACTTTGTTGGACTCCACCAGTGAGTACAAGACTTATTTTCCCATTTGGATCTATGTCCTCAACTTTGACTTCGATTTCTTGGCCGAGATCTAGAACGTCTTCTACTCGCTTTATTCTTTTCCCGCCTCCTATCTTGGAAATATGAAGCAAGCCATCTCTCCCTGGCAGAATATTTACGAAAGCGCCAAAATTGGTAATGTTGACAACTTTTCCGTCATAGACTCCGCCAACATCAGCTGTAGGTGGGTCTAATATCAGATTGATTTGCCTTTGAGCTTCGTAAACGGCTTCCCGATCAGTTCCTGCGATGGAAACAGATCCCATAACTCCATCGTCGTCAACGATAACTTCAGCTCCGGTCTCTTGTTGGATAGCATTGATTACTTTTCCTTTAGGACCAATGACTTCCCCGATTTTATCCATTGGTATTTCAAAGCTAATTATTTTTGGAGCTACATCTCTCACATCATCTCTAGGTTCTGCAATAGCAGCGTTCATGACGCCTAGAATTTCCATTCGCGCGTCTTTTGCCTGATCAAGTGCTGAAGCAAGCACATCCGCTGGTATTCCTTCTATTTTCGTATCTAGTTGAAGCGCTGTTATTACATCAGATGTTCCTGCTACCTTGAAGTCCATATCGCCGAAGGCGTCTTCAGCACCAAGAATATCAGTTAACGTTATGTATTTTCCTTCGGCAAAGACAAGTCCCATAGCTATACCTGCAACAGGGGCTTTAATTGGAACTCCTGCATCCATTAAGGAAAGGCTTGAGGAACAAACTGAAGCCATTGATGTTGACCCATTGGATGACATAACGTCTGAAACGAGGCGGAGTGTATATGGCCATTCTTCTTCGTTAGGAATTACAGGAAGTAAAGCTCGTTCAGCTAGCGCGCCGTGCCCTATTTCTCGTCGCTTTGGCCCTCTCATAAACCCCGGCTCTCCTGTTGAGAATGGAGGGAAGTTGTAGTGATGCATGTATCGCTTTCGCGTTATTGGATCAATTCCATCGATCATTTGGTCCATTCGTTTAGTCCCCAATGTCGTTATGTTCAGTACCTGAGTTTCCCCACGTTGGAAGAGCCCCGAACCATGTGCTGTTGGGAGGATTCCGACATCAGAGGAAAGTTTCCGAAGATCCACTGGTGTCCTACCGTCAATCCTGAGCCCTTCTTCTACAATTCTTTTTCGCACAAGTTCTTTTGTTAAGGATCGAATTGCTGCTTTGATTTGAGTTTCAGCATTATCTTCTTCACCAAAACGCTCTAGGACAGTTTCTAGTATTGACGAAGCAGCTTGGGACTCTGACTCGGCACGTTTCGCTTTATCAGCAATCGTTTGGCTTTTTGCTAACGAATCAGAACCTGCTTCTTTGACAGCTTCCATAATCTCCTGTGAGTAATCCACTGCAAGAGCAACCTCCATCTTGGTGATTTCTCCACTGCTTTTAATTAATTCTTCTTGAAGCGCAATTGCTAGCTTTATAGGCTCCTTCGCAAATTGAAGCCCAGCAGCTAGGACTCCCTCATCTACCTTTGGGGCTCCGGTTTCATAGTAACTCCACGCGTTCTCTGTACCTCCGGCTTCAACCATCATCACGGCTACATCGCCATTTTCGAGAAGCCTTCCTGCTACAACCATCTCAAATGTTGAAAGCTCTCCTTCTTCATAAGTCGGATGGGAAATCCATTCTCCATCCTGATCAAAGGCTATTCTGACGCAACCGAGAGGTCCTTGAAAAGGAATATCCGATATGCACAATGCTGCAGATGCGGCGTTTATTGCTGGCACATCATAAGGGTTTTCTTGATCAGCTCCNAGAATGGTGGCAACTATATGAACGTCATTGCGGAATCCATCTGGGAAAAGTGGGCGCAAAGGACGGTCTGTAAGCCGGCAAGCCAAAATTGCTGATTCGCTTGCTCTTCCTTCTCTTCGAAAAAAAGATCCGGGAATCTTACCAGCTGCATAACTTCTTTCTTCGAAATCAACAGTAAGCGGAAAGAAATCTGTTCCAGGTTTAGCATTCTTGTTTGCAGTAGCGGTGACGAGCACTGTCGTTTTCCCTACGCTGACGACTACCGCGCCATTTGCGAGGTTAGCCAAAACACCAGTTTCAAGTTTCATAATTTTATCGTCAGCGCCAATTGCGCCACTGACGGTGATGGCATCAGCCATGTTTAACTCCTTTAGAGGCTATGCCTCATGTTATTTTGCCCAAGGACGATCCTATGGACATCAACACTAGAGTTCAGCTTCCCAGTTGAAGACGCCTAAAATTTAGGCGCTTTCAACTGGCAGCTAAGTTTTCCAATGTTGGTTTTTCAGTTACCTTATGTGGTTTCTTAATTCTACACCAAAGGTTGGCTTTAGCGTCGCAATCCTAATTTTGCAATGATATTCCTGTAACGTTCAATGTCATTGTCCTTGACATAGTCAAGCATTCTTCTGCGTCTTCCTACAAGCATCAAGAGCCCTCTTCGACTGTGATGGTCTTTTTTATGGGTTTTTAGATGCTCAGTCAAGTGGTCGATTCTGTCCGTTAGGAGCGCTATTTGAACTTCAGGGGATCCGGTGTCGGAATCATGAAGTCTATGCTCCTCAATAGTGTCATTTTTTGGTTTGAGATTTGCTGCCATTTATTTCCTTTGGGTTTCTTACCCTGCCTTCATGGCGTTTCACGCTCAGTCAGGCAAAATATCACTTCAGTGACATAAAAAAGGTTACCTTGCCTGCCAGAAAACCCAACTTTTGAGCGAATGATTAACTTAATAATTTCCTTATTTCAGCTATATCAATTTCTATCTGATGTTGAAATTCTTCAAGCCCAGCAAATTTCCTTTCCGGTCGTATTCTCTTGTGGAAGGTCAAAGTAGCGTCGTCACCATATAAGTCGCCCGCAAAATCTAGTAGATGTGCCTCAACAATTGATTTATTTCCGTCCGAAAAGGTAGGCCGTTTGCCGATATTAACAGCTGCTATTTCTTTAGTGCCACCCTTCCCTGTATACCTTGCGGCGTAAACACCATCTGATGGTATGGCTATTCTTTCGTCAACATCAATGTTTGCTGTGGAGAAACCTATGGTCCGGCCTCGCTGGTCGCCAGAAACTACTTTTCCTGATATTGAATATGGCCTTCCTAATTTTTGATTTGCAAGAGCCAACTCACCATCTTTCAAATGCTTTCTTATTGCTGTAGAAGAGATGGGTTCTTCGTTGGATAGATCGAAATTAAAAAGACCCACCCCATGTACTGAAATTCCTAATGCTTCTCCCTCAGATTTGAGCAGGTCAACGTTCCCAGATCTTTTATTGCCGAATTTGAAATCCTCTCCGACGAAAATTGCTTTTGCTCTAATTGCCTTTACGAAGATTTCTTTTATGAACTCGACAGCGGGTGTTGACGCTCTTCTTTCATTAAATGCAAGAACATACACATAGTCAATTTCTAGTTCATCTAGTAACTGTATTTTTTTATCCAATGGGGTAAGTACTTTTGGTGCATTTTCTGGACTTGTAATTCGAGTTGGGTGTTGATCAAATGTGACTACGACAGAGGGGATCGACTCTGATACTGATCTATTTTTGACTAGACCTAAGAGTTTTTGGTGACCTTTGTGAACCCCATCAAATACCCCTATTGAGGCAACTGNTNGATCAACGCTTTCCGGAAGCACTTCTTTCTCGCTGATGATCTGGATGTCACCCATTTCTAAATCTCCTGAGGCAATACAACTGCTGGTTTTAACGTACCGGGTTTAAAGTTCTCATACATGGCTAGCAGGTTTTGTTGTGAGTCTACGATAGCCCAAGGTCCGCTAGACTTTGCGGGTGAGAGTTCGTCAGCTCCGACGACTGCTCCTACTTGTATACGATCTCGCATCTTGTCATCGACTTGAATCATTTCATAGTCCTTTAGCCCTTGCGTTAACCCTATGATTTCGGCTTTCTCAATATGTTTAGCTTCTATCTCGTTGAAAGAACCGATTGCTGTCCTTCGTAAAGTTCCTACATGGGCCATTGACCCTGCTTTTTGGGCGATATCTGAGACGAGAGACCGCACATAAGTTCCTGACCCACATTTAACCTTGAGTTTGAATACGTTGCTTTCGGGGCCATCTGATATTGATAATNCGTGTATATAAACTTTTCGTGATTTGCGTGGAATTTCTTTACCCTCGCGCGCAATTTCATAGAGTCGTTTTCCTTGTACTTTTATCGCTGAAACCATAGGAGGGATTTGATTTATTNCCCCAATGAAATCTAACGAACTCTCTTGCAATTCCTTTAGCGTNGGTCGATGATGTGTTGTGCGGACGATTTCGCCCTCGCTATCTAAAGTGCTTGTTTCTGAGCCAATTATCATGGTGGCTTCATATTCTTTGGGTAACTCAGTTATGAACCGCAACAACCTAGTTGCTTTACCTAGCCCAAGAATAAGAACGCCCGTTGCTGGAGGATCCAATGTTCCTGAGTGACCAATTTTTTTTGTGCCAAAAATACCTCTAGCTTTAGCCACAACGTCATGACTGGTCCAGCCAGCCTCTTTATCTACTATCGCGAAGCCGTTTTTAGTTATCGTTGGCGTCATGATGATTTGACTCTTCTGCAGCACGAATATCAGCCAAAATTTCATCAATCCTGGTGCCAGCAGAAATTGAAGGGTCAAGAAAAAATTCAAGCTCGGGAACTCTTCGGATTCTTGCCTGATCCCCGATAGCCTTGCGTAATTTTCCCTTGTGGNGACTTACCTTTTGCACTAATTGGTCTTCNTCCTCAAGAGATGACAGATAAACTTTTGCCTTAGTTAATTCATTATCAACTTGGACAGAAGAAATACTCACAAGACCCAATTCAGCATCGCTTATTCGCTCAAGTTCTTGGGCTAACACCTCACGAAGTAATTCGTTGAGGCGATCACTTCGTTGGTAATCTCTTTTTCTATTTGTTCTTCGTTTTGGCATTCCGGTGTGACTTTAAATATTCTCTTATGAAATATCTATCTGCTTCTCGTCAAAGGTTTCAATAATATCCCCGTTCTTTAGATCTTGGAAGTCTGAGAGACCAATCCCGCATTCATACCCTGCTGCTACCTCAGGCACGTCGTCTTTGAATCGTCTCAGCGAAGCGATCTCACCTTTCCAGATAATTGCACCTTCGCGTAAGAATCGGACTTTGGAGCCTCGTGTGATTTTGCCATCAAGCACATAACATCCTGCAATCGCTCCTATTCGTGGAACCCTATAGATTTCCCGCACTTCGGCTTCTCCGGTTACAATTTCTTCGAACTCCGGCACAAGCATTCCCACCATTGCTGATTCAATATCCTCAAGTAGCTTGTAGATAATCTCATAGTTGCGAATTTCAACTTGCTCATAATCGGCCATTTCACGTGCTTTTCGATCAGGCCTAACGTTAAATCCGAGCACGGTGGAGTTAGACGTTGCAGCCAGTTGAATATCATTTTCGGTTATTGCACCTACGCCTGCATGGACGAAAGATACTTTGACTTCGTCCCGTTCTAGTTTTTTAATACTTTCTCTNACAGCTTCAAGAGAACCGTTTACGTCAGCTTTTAGTATCAAATTGAGGGTTGCTTGTTCACCTGTACTTATTTGACTGAACAAATCTTCGAGTCGCCCACCACCTGAGCCTGATGAAGAGTCCCTTCCAATTGTTGCGACCCTCTGATAATGTTCGCGCGTATCAGCCACATCTCTTGCAGTTCGTTCATCTGGCGCAACAATAAAATCATCGCCGGCAATAGCAACATCTGACATACCCAAAACTTGAACGGGGCATGATGGACCTGCATCTTGCACTTGATCGCCTGTGTCTGAGACGAGGGCTCGCACTCTTCCCCAGGAGGGTCCTGCAACTATCGGATCCCCTACCGAGAGGGTTCCTTGCTGAACTAGAACTGTGGCGACAGGTCCACGGCCGATATCAAGATGGGATTCCAAAACGACTCCTGAGGCGCGACCTTTCGGCGAGGATTTCAAATCTTCGACCTCAGCGATTAGGTTAAGATTCTCCAGTAGATTATCTATTCCTATGTTTTCTAGAGCCGATATCTCAATAACAATTGTGTCACCACCCCATGCCTCAGGGACCAATTCATGTTCTGCTAGTTCACCAAGAACTCTTTGGGGATCAGCACTCTCAAGATCTATTTTGTTGACTGCTACAATTATTGGAACTTCTGCAGCCTTTGCGTGGTTAATTGCTTCTATAGTCTGAGGCATAACCCCATCATCTGCTGCAACAACTAACACGACTATGTCTGTGGCTTCAGCCCCTCGTGCCCTCATTGCTGTAAAGGCAGCGTGGCCTGGTGTATCTATAAAAGTTAAANTGTCTCCGTCACGAGTGACTTGATANGCACCAATATGTTGAGTGATTCCACCTGCCTCGCCAGCGACAATATTCGCTTGCCTAATTTGATCAAGAAGTTTCGTTTTCCCATGGTCTACGTGCCCCATGACTGTGATGACAGGCGGACGACTTAAGACTGATTCATCATCATCGCTTATCTGAGTTTTCTCTAATTTCTTTTGAAGTTCAATTTCTTGTTCTTCGCCCGGATCAACTAACCGGACTTCCGCTCCAATCTCTGCGGCGAAAAGCTCTATCATATCGTCTGTCAGCGATTGCGTCGCAGTAACCATCTCTCCCTGTTCCATCAGGAATCTAACGAGATCTGCAGTTTTTCTGTTTAATTTTGGAGCGACATCTATTGAGGATGAAGCGCGTTCAATGACTACTTCACCTTCTGGCACTGGGGCGTCTTCAGGCGTATAGGCTGGGGTGTCCATTGGCTGTAACTCTTCTTGCCTTCTACGTCTTCTTCCTTTCTTTTTTCGCTGAGGACGTTGATTAGGCCCACTTGGCCTTCCACTATTAGGTTTTCCGGTTGATGGCTTTCCTCCTTGTCCAGGTTTCGGCAAGAAGTCCGCTACAGGTCCCCCTGTGGGTCTCGCACCTCTTGGCCCTTGGGATGGTCTAGCATCATTCCGAGAAGCCCCCTGACCAGCCTGACCGCGCCTTTGCATATTAGGCCCACTTCGTTGGGCCTCTGGGGTTGGCCCTCTACCACCTCGACCTGGAGGTGGCGGAATCGGTCTTCCTGATTTTGATATTGGGCCAGGCGGAGGAGGTATAGGCTTCCCAGATGCAGAAACTGGAGGCGTTTGGGGCGTAATTTGTTTTGGCTTAGCGTTTGTTTCTTTTGGTTTTGATTTATCTTCTGTTACATCAGTCTCCGAAGCCTGACTGGAGTCGGGCCTAGCTGATGATTTCCTGGAACTAACAACATCTGGCTTTTCTGGTTTAGATGCGCTTGCTGATGTTTTAGTTTTGTTAGGTGGCGGTTTCTTTGAACTAACTGCTTTGGGAGATTCTGTAGATTCGGCTTGTTTCCCTTTAGCTGTATCCGTTTCTAATTGGGATCTTTGTTCTTTCTGTTGCTGTGGCTTTTCTGAAGCAATACCATCAGATATTGCTTTTTTGCGAACTCTNTCTGCTTGAGCCTCCACAAGACTTGAACTGTGGCTTTTAGCATCAATTCCTAACGATTCGCATAAAGCGATTATTTCCTTATTCGTTACGTCTAGCTCTCTGGCTAATTCATAAACACGTACTTTTGCTGGCAATTTGGTTACTTCTCTTTATCTCGAGCCGNCGCTCGTCTCTCCTATAAGGTCATTGTGATCTCATTGTTGTTACTATTTTGTTACTATTTTCCCGATTGTCAGATTAGCCTGTCAGGACTAATCCGCCATCCTCTTAGGAAATCTTTTAGGTTTCCTGAAGAGGTTCCTGTTCTGATGAGTTTAGCTTTTCTTCANCGATCTCTGACAATGCTTCTTCATTACCGGAGATAGCTTCATCGTTAGGTTGACTGGATTCGGTATCCTCTCCCTCTTCAGACTCTGCGACTTCATCATGTTGAGGCAATTCTTCATCTTCAGAATCGTCACTGGGTTCAGTGTCCGAGGAAGCTAACTCATCTTCTTCAGTNTCGGATGTAGCTTCCCACTCTTCTGCTGACAGGGCTGGACCACCTTCAGCTGGTTGCCAGACTTGTTCTCCCGTTTCTGGGTCCTCTACCCACTCTCCTTCTGCCCAGTCAACATTTTGATACGCATCTTCCTCTGCTTGTTGCGTTTCTGATTTTATATCTATTCGCCAGCCAGTAAGTCGCGCAGATAGTCTTGCGTTTTGCCCCTCTTTACCAATTGCTAGAGAGAGTTGATAGTCGGGGACTATTACATCTGCTGTACCAGTTTCCATATCAATGCGAACTTCTTGAACCTTTGCTGGGGATAAGGCCTTTGACACAAACTCTTGAGGCTCCTCCGAAAATGGAACAATATCTATTTTTTCTCCTCGTAGCTCATTCACGATCATGCGAACGCGGGCTCCACTTGCTCCCACACAAGCTCCAACCGGATCTACATTTGGGTCATTTGACCAGACAGCTATTTTAGTTCNGNGACCTGGTTCGCGGGCACAGGATTTTATTTCTACTATTCCGTCTGCGATTTCAGGTACCTCTAGCTCAAATAAGCGCTTTATGAGACCAGGATGTGTTCTGCTNACAACTATTTGAGGTCCTTTGGCAGTTTTGCGAACTTCGACAATATAGGCTTTAATCCTCGTNTTGCTATCAGGCCTCTCATTGGGAACTTGTTCCGCTCGNGGCAAAAGGGCCTCTACACGTCCTAGGTCTAGAAGTGTGTAACGGCTGTCACTTTGTTGAATGATCCCTGTTACTATATCGCCTTCACGTCCTGCGTATTCNTCGTATTTCTGCTCGCGCTCTTCTTCTCGGATGCCTTGCGCAAGGACTTGCTTGAACGCAAGAGCTGCTATTCTTCCGAAGTTGTCCGGCGTCACCTCAAACTCTTCTCCGTATGGTTCACCTTCATCATCAAGCTCTTGTGCTANGACTCTGTATTCCATGGTGTCAGGATCAATAGTGACCCAAGCATACTCATGCGAATTTGGCATTTTTTTATAGGCTGATTCCAAAGCATCAGCTAAAACTGCGTATAAAACTTCAGGACGCATACCTTTATCTGCTGCTATTGCGTTTATTGCCTCTTTCATTTCTGCGTTCATCATTTCTCCTTATCTATAAAACACCTGAGTGAGTTTTGTGCGAGCCGGGCTTAGGGTTCTTTTCCCACTTATAAACTGTCTTAGCTGATGTGACATCGTTGAGGTTAAGTTCAACTTGTGTGCTGTTACTGGGTTGGATCGTCAATATTGATTCGTTGATTTTGACTANTTGTCCTTCATATCTGCGCTCCCCTTCAACATGTGGGCCGAGCTTTACTGAAATAACTTCATTAATTGCGCCAAGGTAGTGTTCCTGTCTACGCAGTTTGCGTTCCAAACCGGGACTTGAGACTTCTAATGTATATTTATTTTTGATAAGGTCCTTCTCATCAAGCTCAGACGAGATTTTTCTATTTAAGTCAGCTAATTCGTCTACGGTAATTCCGTTATTTGAGTTAATGGTTACTTTTAGAATTCCACCATTCAACTCGATATCGTATAGTTCAAAATCTAAAGGAAGCAGAAGGGTTTCTATAATTTCGTTTATTTTTTGAGTTATGCCCATTTTCTTCCTTTCTGCATCTATGCCTGATAAACAAAAGGCGTGGGATACCCCACGCCTCGCTCCACTGGATTAAAGACAAGTNAGATTATAGCCCTTTTTTACTAGAATCATCATTACCCCGACTTTTGGCAGGAATGTTAGATTTTTCTTATCAGATTGACTCGGGNNGCATCTTCGTTGACGTCTTCGCCTTGGATGGCTAGTAATTTTTGGCGATCTTTCTCGGCTTCTTTTNGAGCCTTTTCCATATCTGCTCTTTCAAGNGCAGCTTCGAAGCCATTCTCAGTGATAAATTCAGCCCATTGCACGAGGGTCTCAACCATTTCATCTTCTTTGACAACCGCTACGTTTTGACCTTTCACGAAAAGGTGGCCGCGTTTATTTCCTGCAGCTATTCCAAGGTCAGCATCTCTGGCCTCTCCGGGCCCATTCACAACACAACCCATAACAGCAATTTGTANTGGGATTTCTTTATCTTCAAAGGCGGTCTGGGCTTGAGAGGCAACGGCGTATACGTCAATTTCTGCCCGTCCACAGCTGGGGCATGCAATAAGGTCGATATTCTTTCTTTCACGCAAACCTAAAGCTTCTAGAAGCTGACGCCCTGCTTTAGCTTCTTGCACTGGATCTGCAGTGAGTGAGTATCTGATTGTGTCTCCAATACCTTCTAGTAATAGGCTCGCTATACCTGCAGTGGATTTGATTAATCCTGCGGGTGGAGGCCCAGCTTCTGTCACGCCGAGATGCAAGGGATGGTCTGTTGCCAGACTGAGTTGCCGGTAGGCCTCAACCATTAGCGGAACGTTTGATGCTTTTACTGAAATTTTGACCTGTTCAAAACCTACTTCATCAAAATAACTTAGTTCTGTCAAAGCCGATTCGACCATAGCTTCAGGTGTAACCTTTCCACCATGCTTCTCGTATAGGTCAGGATGGAGAGAGCCACCATTAACACCAATTCTAATGGGGACAGATTGTTCTCCAGCCGCTTCTGCAACTGCTTTAATATGTGCAGGTTTTCTTATATTGCCAGGATTAAGGCGAAGACAATCAACACCCGAGGCAATTGCTGCTAAAGCCATTTTGTATTGATTGTGAACGTCAGCAACAATCGGAACTGGAGACCTAGGCACTATCTGCGCAAGGCCTTCAGCGGCTTCATAGTCATTGCAGGTACATCGAACGATATCAGCGCCAGCTGCTGCCAATGAATAGATTTGTTGCAGCGTTGCATCCACATCGGATGTTTTTGTTGTAGTCATTGATTGAACTGTTATCGGGGAGTTACCACCAACAGGCACATTTCCAACAAATATCTGTCGTGTTCTTTTGCGGTGTATNGATGATGTATTGTCCATTATTTATATTCTAGAGGGATATTGGGTCAGCTATGTCAAGATAGATAGCAGCTACACCTATAGCGATCAATATGAATACTACGAAATATGTCAACGGNAATAACTTCGAAGCATCTGCATGGTATCGAACACCTTTCCGGCTTCTTATACGTTCGTAACATGCAATCATTACGTGCCCGCCATCAAGAGGAAGCAAGGGGATTAAATTGAAAATCCCAATAAATACGTTGATTGTTATTAGGAATANAAATAATCCTGTCCAACCAGTTTCNGTTAGCTCTGCTCCTAAACGGGTTGCCCCTACAACTGAGACTATTCTNCCTTCATCGCCTTCTGCAAGACCTATGTTGGCTGAAGGCTCAGAGGAGTCAAGGTCGAAAACTTCGGAGAAGAAATTNCCTAACCCTGAGGGGCTAAAGAAATTTCCCAAACCCTTTATCGTTTCAGTTGTGAGAATCCCAAATTGTTCGCCAGTTTTCCCCAATGCTTCAATAGGGTTAGATTTCATAGTACTGAATTTGGTTCTTTCAATACCAACGAATCCGTAGTTCTGTTCGCTTTCATTGCCTAAGCGAGACCCGACTTTTCCTTGCAATGTTAGTAGATCCCCATTCCGAGAAACTTGGATGGATACTTCCTCGTTGGGTAAACCTGCAATATTTGCGGCGAAATCCCACCAGTCAGTAATGGGCACTCCATTGAGGGCGGTAATTCGATCACCGGCTTTAATTCCCATTATCTCTGCGGGTCCTCCGCTCCGGGTGTCTTTTACAGTCCAATCCGATTCATCTGTTTCGATACCATTACCGACTAGAACTGCGAATAGGAGGATTAACGCTATTAAAAAATGCATCAATGACCCTGCAGTTGCCAAAAGGAGGCGTTGCCCGAATTTTCCATTTCTGTAAGCTCTGTGCTCATCCTCAGGCGGAACTGGGTCTAGATTATTCATTCCGATAACCCTGACATAGGCTCCGGCTGGAATTCCTTTGAGGCCGTATTCGGTTTCTCCTCTTCTGAATGACCAAATCTTGGGTCCGAATCCGATAAAGAATTCAGTAACCTTCATTCCGGCTCTTCGCGCTGCNAGGTAATGACCCAATTCGTGCAAAAATAACATCACTACTAANGANAGGACGACAATGACGCCTGCTAAACCCGTGCTTATAGCAAGCAAAAGAAAAAGCAGAAGAACGATGACTATTCCGAATGGAGAGTTTGGCTCCTGAGACGAGGTGGTTATAGACCTNTTATTAGTTAAGGCATCCTCAGCCATTTGGTTTACTTTCTATAATTTGTTTCGTTATCCGTCGTGCTTGCTTGTCAGCTCGATAGATATCGTCTTCCTCTTCTGCTTTACGATTATCGAACTGATCCAATGTCTGTGCGATCAAGTGGGGGATGTCAATCCATTTAATTTGATGATTCAGGAAAGCTGCGACAGCAATTTCATTNGCGGCGTTCAACCAAGCAGGGGCTGTTTCACCTGTTTCTCCTGCTTGGTAGGCCAATTTCAAACATAAGAAGTTATCAAAGTCAGGTTGTTCAAATTCAAGTTTCGTAATTTGATCCCATTTTATTCCCCCCCAGTCTGCTTGACTTCTGGCTGGATAATTTAATGCATACGTAATAGGTAATCTCATATCAGGCATTGACAATTGCGCAATCACGGAACTGTCAACGAACTCGACCATTGAGTGGACGATGGACTGCGGATGAACGACCACTTCTATTTGTTCGTATGGGATACCGAAAAGTTCGTGAGCTTCGATAATCTCTAGGCCCTTATTCATAAGTGTTGACGAATCAATAGTTATCTTAGGACCCATGTTCCATGTTGGGTGTTCAAGTGCTTCTTCCAGCGAAACGTTGTGAAGTCTGTCGGATGTAAATCCTCGAAACGGTCCACCGCTTGCTGTGAGTATAAGTCGTCTTATGGATTGTGAAGGCTGATCATAACTTGACGTATACCCGTGTAAGCATTGGTGCAGAGCTGAGTGCTCACTGTCTACAGGGATAATTGAGGATTCCATCGTTCTTCGTGCTTTCTGAACAATAGGGCCTCCAGCGATNAGCGATTCTTTATTTGCCAACGCAAGAATTTTTCCTTCATTTAATGCTGCCAGCGTGACCGGTAAACCGGCAAAGCCGACTATTGCGTTAACGACGATATCGGAGGTCGTGACAGATTCTTTGAGGGCATCTGTTCCGGCAAGCACTTTTGTCGTAGTGAATTCATCGTTAAGCATTTTTGCGGCATCAGCATCGGATATAACCACCGTTGAAGGGTTGAATTCAGCAATTTGTCTACGAATATGCTCTACTGAGGACCCAGCGGCAAGCACTTCAATGTTGAATTTTTCAGGGTTTGCTCTGACAACTTCTAGCGTCTGGGTTCCAATTGACCCGGTTGACCCAAGTAAAGCTATATTTTTCATAAGATTTCATCCCATGTCATAACTAAATTGTAAGTCTTAATCTTCTTGATGATGTAAGACACGGGAGTGATTTATGCCATAACAAGAACCATGTAATGGACTGTTGGGATAACGAACAATAGTGTGTCGCATCGATCTAGCACTCCGCCATGTCCAGGTAGAACTGTTCCCATATCTTTTATTTTTAAATCTCGCTTAATCAACGACTCTGCTAGGTCACCAATTGGTGCAATNACTGCTACAACTATTCCCATAAGGAGGGCGTTCGAAAAGCCAAACGGGTTCCCATCAAAGGGACCTACATCAAATACAGCTAAAAGTACGCCTACACCAACCGTGGCTAATGTTCCGCCAAGTAAACCTTCAATAGTTTTATTTGGGCTTACTTCTGTAAGGGGTGAACGGCCCAGGGCTTGTCCTATAAAGTAGCCTCCTATGTCATATCCCGCTGCCAAGAGGATCGCTGCGAGTAGCAAACCCTTTCCTTTAGGGTCATCCAATAGGAGGACTGCATGAGAACCNAGGACACCTACATAAACAACCCCAAGGGTCAGAACAGCGAGGTTAGGGACAGGGCGTGGTCCCCCTATCCCAAGTAAGTACCAAAGAGCGCCGGTCAGAAAGGTGAGGAAAAGAATTAAGCCAATGGCTCCTTCCCCTTTCCAGTAGGTAGCCAGTGGCATTCCCACTGAGGCTATTAAACCCACAAGTGTTGGGGGCTGCCAGCCAACTTTATAAAGACTCTGAAACAATTCTGTGGAAGCTATACCTAACATTACCGCTATCAAAACAACTGTCGCTATCTTGCTAATTGCAAGACAGAGAATAACGATTCCTCCGAGTACAATCCCTGTAACAATTCGAGTTAATGTTTCCCTGGAGCCCAAGCCTGATCTTCTTGACTTTTTTCCTTCGGAGATAATTGATTCTGTCGTTTCAGCTAAATCAAGTGGCTTTCCNTAGGAAAAGAAGTCATCTGTCTTGGGGTCCTCCCCTATCGTGACATCTATACGCTGCGATTTGGTAACCGAGCTTTCAAGATCATCGTCGGAGTCCCATTTGGGATCTTCGCTTATAGTTTCCCAGTCTTCGTGAGGCTCTTCATCTTGGTTNGTCTCAATTTTTGGCAACTCACCTGTAGCGGGTTCGCTCCAATGAGGCAGCCCATGGTTTGTCGAGCTGTTTTCTTGTGAGTCTGTACTTTCGTCTTCTTTCATAACTTCTCCAGAAATCTACCATAGTCTAAACTTCTAATAGTTCAGTTTCTTTCTGCTCTAGCGCAGTATTTATCTGAGTTTCAAAGTTTCGTGTTAACGTATCAATCTTTTC
Organism: Acidimicrobiaceae bacterium; assembly: GCA_002712325.1. Lineage (GTDB taxonomy): Bacteria > Actinomycetota > Acidimicrobiia > Acidimicrobiales > UBA8592 > UBA8592. Next base: position 56,673 of record PATH01000007.1, read on the forward strand.
TGATGCTCTCTTAGCATCATCTGAGGAAACATCTCCATCTTTGTCAAGATTATCTAGTTCTTGACGAGCTGTTCTCCTAATGCCACGGATAGATATTCTTCCTTCTTCAGCCAGGTTCTTGACTACTTTTACGAGTTGTTTACGCCTCTCTTCTGTTAGTGGCGGAAAGTTCAGTCTCAGAACTGAACCATCGTTTGCAGGATTGACACCAAGGTCAGCGAGAACTATAGCTCTTTCTATAGCTTCAATCGCCCCTTTATCAAAAGGGGCGATAACTAGCAATTGAGCTTCTGGCACTGAGAAGCTGGCAAGTTGCTGCAGAGGAACATCGCTTCCAAAGTAATCAATTTGGATCCGATCAACTAAAGCAGGACTTGGACGACCGGTTCTTATTGAGGAGAATTCTTGTTTTGTTCTGGAGACCGNTTTCTCCATCTTTTCTTCTGCTTCAGNGAACAGAAGTTCTATTAGCTCGTCACTCATGTGTTCCTAACTTACAGNTGTTCCTACCTGTTTTCCAGCAAGGATTTGACCTACATTTCCGTCTCCCATTAAATCAAAAACTACGATAGGTAAATTATTATCCATACATAGTGAGATAGCTGTGGAGTCCATTACCTTCAATCCTTTGTTCAGTACGTCTATATAGGTGATTTCTTCAAGCAGTTGCGCATCTGGATTTTCTCGAGGGTCGTCATCGTATACACCTTGGATTCCTGAATGCGTTCCTTTGAGAATTGCCCCTGCTTCAATTTCTACNGCNCNAAGTGCNGCNGTTGTNTCTGTNGTNAAGAANGGNTTTCCAGTTCCACCAGCAAAGATTACGACTCTTCCTTTCTCAAGATGGCGGAGCGCTCTTCGCCTAATGTATGGTTCTGCGACTTGACTCATATGGATAGCTGTTTGGACACGTGTGGGTTGGCCAAGTTGCTCTAATGTGTCCTGCAAAGCTAATGCATTGATAACTGTTGCGAGCATTCCCATATAGTCGGCTTGCGCTCTGTCCATACCTGCCCCGGACCCTGCCATTCCTCGCCAAATGTTTCCTCCGCCAACGACTATGGCTAGTTGCACGTCAAACTCTGCTCGGACTTTCACTATCTGTCGAGCTATTTCTTGGACGACATGTCCATCTATCCCATATCCCATATCACCAGCGAAGGCTTCGCCAGAGACCTTAAGGACTACCCTGTCCCATCTTCCGGTCTGAAGTTGNGTATCAGAATCACTCACTTCTGTATCATGCCTCTTCTAGNGACACAGTGCATGCTTTTCAGGAATTTTGATATTGGGTTCATAATTAAAGTTAATCACCGATGTAGGCTTGCACGAAATTAGTGATGGTTCCGGATCCCAATTTTTGCGCCACTGTTTCTTTTTCTCCAAACATTCCTTGTTCCAACAGCACTCTTTCACTCAGCCACTTTGAGACTCGACCTTCAACTATCTTTTCCCACGCAGCTTCTGGTTTTCCCTCAGCCTTAGTTACACCTAAGGCACTCTCTCTTTCTTTCTCAATATCCTCTTCCGGTACTTCGTCTCGTGAGAGAGCTGACGGTTTAGCGAAAGCTATGTGGAGCGCAACTTCATGCAATGCCTCAGGTGTCACTCCTTTTCCTTGGACTACAACGCCGTTAATTCCGCGTCCTTCCTGATCTGTATGCAAGTAGACATCAACTAGTGAATCTTCATTGATCACAATCTGCTTGACGGTCCCTAGCTGAATATTCTCTTTTTTCGAGATGCGAAGATCATCGATTTCGGTTTCTTTCGTTGCAACTGCATCTTCACCTTCAGCAAGTACTAAGTCGGCGAGTTCCTGGGTTAATGACAAGAAGTCGCTAGCTTTTGCAGAAAAGTCTGTTTCGGATTTTAGCTCAACTATGGCTACAGCTGTTTCGCTTTGCGCGACCGCGATTGCTCCTTCTGCGCTCTCTCTGTCACTCCGACTGTCTGCTTTTGCTATTCCTTTTTCACGAAGAGATTGCAANGCTGCATCAAAATCTCCAGCGGACTCATCTAAAGCCCTTTTAGCATCCATCATTCCTGCCCCGGAGGCTTGACGCAGTTTTTGCACATCTTTAGCTGTAAATTCTGACACTTTATGCCTCTTCCTGGTCTGGGTTACCATCCTCTGACTTTTGTTCAGGGCTTGAGGCAATCTCTTCGGCAACCTTCTTTTCCCTTTCTTGAAAGTCAGCAGTGGCTTTCCTTTGAGCTTCTTCTTGCTCTACTGGATCAACTGACTCGCTTTTAGCATCTGATTGCGTTCCATGTTTCTTAGATCGGATTAATTGACCTTCCTCAACGGCTTCTGAAATCACTCGACACATCAGCTCACCTGACCTGATAGCGTCATCATTTCCTGGAATAACGAAATCTATTACATCTGGGTCACAATTTGTGTCAACAACTGCTATCACAGGGATTCCTAGCTTATTGGCTTCTGTTACCGCAATATGTTCTTTTTTTGTATCCAACACGAAAACTACTTGTGGTCGCTCTTTAAGCATGCTGATTCCGCTGAGGTTTCTTTCTAGCTTTGCTAGTTCGCGAGACAACATTAGGGCTTCCTTTTTTGGCATTTCGTCAAACTCACCTGAGTCTTGCATCCGTTGGTATTCTTTCATTTTGCCAACTCGTTTTGCCATTGTCTCAAAGTTTGTGAGCATTCCACCGAGCCATCTTTGATTGACATATGGCTGACCACAACTTTGCGCGAAAGACTTTACAGCATCTTGCGTTTGTTTTTTGGTGCCTACGAAAAGTACCATNCCTCCTTCGGCTACAGTATCTCTTACATAGCTATAAGCATCTGTAATACTTGCAAGTGTTTTATTTAAGTCTATGAGATAGATCCCGTTTCTTTCTCCATGNATGAAGCGTTGCATTTTGGGATTCCATCGCCTTGTTTGGTGACCGAAATGAACTCCGGCCTTGAGCAATTGGCTCATAGTAACAACTGGTGACATTTTTCTCCTACCACGGTTAAACGATTCCTGAATATGCGCCAAAGCGACCGTGGAATTATTCAGGTGAAATTTGCTTGAATCTCAAGCAATCAGATTCTAACCATTAGATACTGAAGTTACACCTGATTTGCCAAGCTTTAGACTTATCCTCTGGGATGGGTTCGTTTATGTATAGTCTTCAATCTGTCTTTGCTTACATGAGTGTAGATTTGAGTTGAACTGAGGTCAGAGTGACCGAGGAGCTCTTGAACTTCACGTAAATCTGCTCCTCCATCAAGGAGGTGTGTTGCAAATGTGTGCCGTAAAGCGTGGGGATTAACTGGGACAACTGATCTGCGGTCCAATAATCGTCGCACATCTCTAGGAGTTATCTGTTTGTGTCTCATATTTACGAAAACAAAGTCATGCAACGTCTCTGTGCCCATCATTTCAGGCCTTCCGTCTCTTAACCAAAGTTCAATGCACTTTATTGACTTTTCGGATAGCGGAACCAAGCGCTCTTTTTTGCCTTTCCCCTTCACCCGAACGAGTTTCTGCCTAAAATCAAGTTGATCAATCTTCAGGTCACAAAGTTCGCTTACCCGCAATCCACTCCCGTACAAAAGCTCGAGAATNGCATCATCTCTGAACTTCCTGACCCCATCATTTTGTATTANCGGCCTTGGGTTATCCAACAATCCCTGCAATTCTTCTCTTTTGAGGACTCTAGGAAGTTTCGATTTCCCACCNTGTGTTTGGAGGTTAACCGTTGGGTTGGAATCTGTTAGCGAATTATTTTGAGCCCACTTAAAATACCTTCGTAAGGACGAAGCTTTTCTCGAAATAGTTCGCCTTGAATAATCATTTTCCTGAAGCCAGGCAAGATAATACCTAAGGTTTCTCCTACTAACNTCTGACGGTTTAGTTAAATTATGACTTTCGCACCACTCAATGAAAGATTTTAAATCGCGTTTATATACTGAAGCTGTTGAGTTCGAAACAGACGTTAAAGATTCTATGAAATTTGGCATTTCCCAAGTCATATATTTAGAGTACTAGAATTTTTGGGCAACAGAAGATATGGGATTTTGGCTAATTCAAGACGCCCAATATATAGCTGATTACAGCTTTCGTTTCGACAACGGTGAGTTTTGATGAAAACGCTGGCATGCCTTGTCCTTTNCCATTCTGGATCACTGAGACAAGTGATGTTTGGTCGGGGTAATCCGTAAATAAATCTCCACTATTCAATTTTTTTCCTCTGCCTCCCTGACCTGAGGCCCCATGACAAGAAGAGCAGTGTATTCCCCAAACTTCTCTGCCCACTATTAGCTCGGGATTGACTGAGCCATTCTCATCTGGCTTTACTTCTGGGGGTGCGTTGACCCCGCAAGATATAGATCCTCCCAATAGGACTAGAACGGAAATTGATCGTACTAAGAAGAAAGTGATTCGTGGCATTACCAGCCTTTGAAGTCAGGACTTCTTTTCTCTTTAAATGCCCTCATGGCTTCTGAAATATCTTTTGTCGTGAAATTAAAAGTTTGGGCGGTTCCTTCTTGATCCAATGCATCATTTAATGAATTTGAGAAGGACCTGTTGAGGAGAGCTTTACTCATAGCAAGTGCTCGTGGAGGCCCTGTAGCAGCTTTTTCCGCAATTTCATTGACTTTGGGGTCAAGCTGATCAGGATGTACGACATGATTGACAAAGCCCATTCTGTCNGCTTCNGATGCTGAGATTACGTCGGCCAGCAAAACTAGTTCTTTTGCTTTTTGGAGGCCGACTATTCTAGGAAGTAGGTAGGAGCCACCGAAATCAACGGATAGACCTCGTTTAGCGAATATTTCACTGAAACGCGCATTTTCTGAAGCTACTACGATGTCACAACATAATGCCATATTCATTCCAGCTCCGACTGCTATNCCTGGCACCCTTGCAATAGTCACCTTTGGCATATTAAACAAGGACAGGCAACAATCGCCTACTTTTCTCATGGCTTCTAGTTGATGTAACCTAACTTCGTTTTCGTTNCTACCCATTGCGCTTACGTCTGCGCCTGAGCAAAAGTCATCGCCTGCACCAGTTACTATTACAGCTCTAANACTGTCGTCGTATCCTAACTCAGTGAANGTTGTAGTGAGGTCGTCCCACATCTTTGAGGTGACTGCATTTTTAACCTCAGGCCGGTTTATGGTGACGGTAGCTATATTTCCATTCTGATTTACGAGTATTTCTTCCATAGAAGAACAATACTAGTTATATGGGATTTAATCCGACTCGAAGCCATCGAAAATCAAAATTTGACTATTGGTTTGTCGGAGTTGGCCTTGCCCTTCTTGTTGGTTTGATTGTCTGGGCGTTGTTAGGTTAGCGATGGACTGGTCGGAAGAATCTGTCGAAACGAGGTTTGTGCAACCATATGAAGCAGTGAAGCTTTACATTTGCCCAGGGTGCGGAAGAGAAATTGAGAAAGGAGTAGGCCATTTAGTTGCAGTGCCAAGAGTGGCTCCGGACTTGAGGAGACATTGGCATAAAGGATGCTGGAACAACAGGGGAAACCGCCCACCTGTTAAATAGTGCCGAGAGGTCAGTCTCTCTTCTCTTTAATCTTTGCCCGTTTACCAATTCTTTCACGCTGATAGTATAGTTTGGCTCTTCGTACGTCTCCCCGACTCACAATTTCTATCTTTTCAACAATTGGTGAGTGGATAGGAAATGTTCTTTCAACGCCAACTCCAAAAGAAATTTTTCGCACAGTGAATGTTTCTCCGATGCCTCCGCCTTGTCTGCCGATTACAGCACCTTCAAATATCTGAGTTCGCTCGCGATTTCCTTCAACAACTCGTACGTGTACTTTGACCGTGTCGCCTGGAGAGAATCCGGGAACATCCTCCTTGAGACTTGCTTTGTCTATTTCGTCTGTCAGTTTCATGGTAACCCTTGTGCAAATAATTATTAGGTTGGTAACCATGTAAGGATACGGACAAATCCTCCGGACAGCAATCAAAGCGATTGAAATTGATTAGAAAATTTAATTACTTGAATTTCCTTATGAGTAGGCTTTGCTCGTCATCTGTCAATCCGCCTCTCTTTTCGATGAGGTCAGGTCGGTTTGATAGGGTCATTTCAAGAGCCCTAGCTTTCCTCCAGAGTTCTATTTCTTCATGGTTGCCACTTCGGAGCACATCCGGTGGGGTGATGCCTTTGAAATCCCATGGTCGCGTATACTGCGGGTACTCCAGCAATCCCTCAGCGAATGACTCCGACTCTGCTGACTCTTCGTTACCCATTACGCCGGGCACTAATCGTGTAACGGTCTCGATAATAGCTAGGGCAGCGATTTCGCCCCCAGCGAGTACAAAATCTCCTAGTGATATCTCCCCGTCAATTAGGTGATCTCGAACGCGCTGGTCGACACCTTCATACCGACCGCAGATAAGTGAGAATCCATCTAGTTTTGAAAGTTCTTTTGCTTTTGAGTGGGTAAAGGTCTCCCCTGCTGGGCTGAGGAGAAGTAGCGGGCGAGGAGGATTTTTCTTTTCTACTACATTGAAAATTGGTTCTGGTTTAAGAACCATTCCAGGGCCACCCCCAAATGGTGTATCATCGACCGCCTTGTGTGTACCAGATGCACCTTCACGCAGGTCATGTGCGACAATTTCCAGAGTCCCTCTTTCTTGGGCTCTCCCTATTAGGGATTCTTTTACGAAACTATTTATTAGAGAGGGGAAAATTGTGAGAATATCTATTCGCATAATTGACTATCTTGAAATATGCCTTTGGGAGTATCAACGTAAACCTCATTATCTATAATTTCTTTGAGGAAAACGAATGGAATGAGGGTCTCATCCTCTAGGACTAGTAGATCGCTAGCGGGGTTAGCAAGGATTTCAACTATCAAGCCACGATGCTTGCCTTCATTGTCGATGACTGACTTTCCAATAAGTTCATGGGCCCATTTGATATCGGGGTCTTCAAGTGGCTGCGCGAAAAGCGGCTCCCCAGTTAAATTTTCAGCTTCAGTCCGATTTTCGATTCCGCTTAAAGAAACTAGGAAATTATTTTTATATGGCTTTGAATCCGTGATCAAGTATTTTTTCTTAGACTCCAAGAACACCTCAGCGCCTATTTTAATTCGGCTAGCCACATTAGTAGTCAAGCTGACTACCAATTCTCCACGTAACCCATGTGGTTTCCCAATTCTTCCTATTTCTAAAAGTTGAACTCTATTCATGCTTCTTTTCAGATTCTACAAATCGTGCATGCAGGTGCAAGTATAAGAATTGGGAATTATGGCGATGCCCGCTTGACTAGTCAACGAATTCAACAGATACAGCTACGCCATCTCTGACTGCAGCTGCTCTTGTTAGCGTCCTTATAGCGTTCGCGATTCTTCCACGTCTACCAATGACTCTTCCCATATCCCCATCACCGACTTTGACTGCAAGGGTCGTTTCGCTATCACTAGTTTGAATTTCTATTTGTACCTCATCGGGTTTCTCAACAACAGATTTAACTATATGTTCAAGTGTTGAGATTGCGTGAGAGGCCTTTTGATTCTCGTCGGTCACGATTTCTCACTTTCGTCTTCCTCAGCAGGGGCCTCTTCAGCCACAGGCTCNTCAGAAGATACTTCCTCAGCAGGGGCCTCTTCAGCCACAGGCTCNTCAGAAGATNCTTCCTCAGCAGGGGCCTCTTCAGCCACAGGCTCTTCAGAAGATGCTTCCTCTTTTGCTTTATACTCAATTTGCTCTAACGGTTTTCCGGTAAATTCTTCCCAAGCGCCTGAAATTCTGAGGAGTTTTTCAACACGCTCTGTTGGTTTAGCTCCGTTCCTCAGCCAATGAATGGCACGGTCATTATCAATGTTTATTCGTGAAGGCTCTTGCCGGGGCTCGTATGTACCTATGATCTCGATAAAGCGACCATTTCTTGGAGACCTACTATCGGCTGCTACAAGGCGGTACGTTGGTTGTTTTCGTTTTCCTGTTCGTACAAGACGAAGTTTAACTGCCACTTTTTCTTCTTTCTGATTTTTCTGAGGCCTTTCGGCTTCTCTTTGTGGACAGTGGGTATCCTATTCGGTTTTACTTCGGATACACACCTCTTATCACACTTAGTGTTCATCAATATTCTGCCGACAAATATTGCACTTCAATGGCATTCGGCTAATTTCATCAGAAAAATCTGGATCTTCAGTTTTTGAATGAGCCAAATTCGCTTAAATCAAAGACATTCTCTTTCTTCTCAATCCCTGTTTTCGCTCTTGGATTCTGCTTACCTTTTCGACCTTTTGATGATTTTTTCTTTTTCTTTCGGTTTGGTTTTACAGCGCCTTTCATCATTCGTTTGATTTCTTTGAATTGCTTGAGAAGAAGACTTACTTCTTGGATGCTCACCCCTGAACCTTTTGCGATACGACTTCTACGCGACCCATCAATGATTTCAGGACGGTCACGCTCTTCATAAGTCATCGATGTAATTATTGCCTCAACCCGCGTCAACCGAGTCTCGTCGACATCATCAGGATTCACGCCTTGAGGGAGGTCCGGCATCATTCCAACAATATTCTGCAAAGGACCCATTTTCTTTAACTGTTGCATCTGCTCAAGGAAATCTTCAAGGTTGAATTCGCCACTAAGAAGTCGATCAGCCGCTCTTTGAGCTTCTTGCTGATCAAAGGCATCTTCTGCTTTCTCAATGAGTGTTAAGACATCACCCATACCAAGAATCCTGCTAGCTAGCCGATCCGGATGGAACACCTCAAAGTCTTCAATCTTTTCACCTGTAGAAGCGAACGCTATCGGCTTCCCAACAACTGTTTTGGCTGAAAGAGCAGCACCACCTCTTGAATCCCCATCGAGTTTGGTGATAATCATCCCATCGAGTGTTAATTTATCGTTGAAGGATTTAGCTACATTTACGGCTTCTTGCCCAGTCATGGCGTCAATGACTAGGAATGTGTAATGAGGCTTGATTTCGTCTGATATCTCTCGAATTTCGCTCATTAGATTTTCATCAATGCTCAGACGGCCAGCAGTATCGCAGATAAGCACATCGCGGCCTGTTGAAATTGCTTCACTTAACCCATTCCTTGCCACTTTTATCGGCTCACTACTCTCTGAGAAGACAGGTATATCTATGCCACTTGCAAGGGTACGAAGTTGTTCAACAGCAGCAGGACGTTGCAAATCAGCTCCCACGAGAATGGGATTTCTTCCTTGAGATTTAAACCACTTCGCTAGTTTGACTGCATTTGTGGTCTTACCGACACCCTGAAGTCCAGCTAAGAGAATGACTGTTGGTGGTTTTTCCGAGTAAACGAGATTTAGCGCTTGGCCGCCGAGCATCTCTATGAGTTCATCATTAACGATTTTTATTACTTGTTGCGCTGGGTTGAGAGCCGTGTGTATCTGACTCTCCAAGCAGCGTTCTGTTACCTTGTCTTGGAACTGCTTTGCTACTTTGAGGTTTACGTCGGCTTCAAGGAGTGCAGTCCGAACCTCAGCCATAACGGCATTGATGTCAGATTCCGAAAGCTTTCCTCTATTCCGGAGGCGACCAAAAATGTTACCAAGTCGGTCAGTAAGGGTATCAAACATAATTCTTCAATCTAACAGTTAGGTACATTCTATGAAGCTACATATCCTCTTGAAAATCAAGAATCTTTTCGACAAATAGTTCGGGGTCAAATGGGATCAAATCTTCTTTATCTTCGCCTATGCCTATGAGCTTAATTGGGATTGCTAATTCCTCAGCAATTGCGAAAATAATTCCCCCTTTAGACGACCCGTCTAGTTTCGTCAGAATAATTCCGGTGAGGTCAACAGATTCAGCAAAGAACTTGGCTTGCTGGAGTCCGTTTTGACCTACTGTTGCGTCCAAGACTAACAATATCTCCGCAACTGTTCCGCTTCCCTTATTGGCAACCCTGACTATCTTTTCTAATTCTTGCATCAGGTTTGATTTAGTGTGCAACCTACCGGCTGTGTCTGCCAGTACTAACGTGGCATTCTTTGCATGCGCGTATTCAGTGGCGTCAAAAATTACTGAGCTAGGATCAGCTCCATCAGCGCCCTTTATTAATTCAGCCCCACATGAGTCAGCCCACATTTCTAGCTGTTCAGACGCTGCAGCTCTAAAAGTGTCGCCAGCAGCCAAGACAATCCTTTGATTCTCTTTTGATTTCCAGTTCGCAATTTTTGCTACTGATGTCGTTTTCCCAACCCCATTAACCCCTACAAAGACCCAAACTGCTGGATTTCCGTCAAGATTAAGCTCTGTGTTGAATTTCTCAAGTGATTCCTTCAGTTGATCTTTCAGCAGATCAAGGATACTTTGAGTTGTTGATAACTTCATCTCATTAGATTTTGCCCGAAGCCCATCAATAATTCTTGAAGTAGCGATGATACCTACATCGGCCTGTATCAAAGCTTCTTCAATCTCACTCCAGAAATTGTTATCGATTTGTGGGTTTCGCTTTAACCTGGAAAAGAACGAGAAGGTTTTGCGGGTATTCTCAAGCTCAGAAGAAATTTTTTTCATGGGTCTACGATAGCCTAACGCTATTGGAAATTTCCGAGTGAACCCAACACTATGGTTATCGAGATTTCTTCTCCATTCCTCAATACACCGAGCGAGATTTGAGTTCCTGGAGAAGTTAAGCGGACTCTAGCTGCTAACTCAGACATTCCTAGGATCGGTGACCCGTCGACATTAATTATTAGGTCTCCTTGCTCTAATCCACTTTGGCTTGCAGGGCTATTTGGCACAACTTCTATCACTAGAGCGCCTGCCCTACCGAGCGTCGGGTCTTGACCGCTAATTCCTAGAAAACCATTTTCAAGTGATAGACCGTTAACTATTCTTTCCGTCACCAAGAATATAGTGTCAGTAGGTATAGCGAAACCGACCCCGAGATTACCTTCGACATTCCCATCTGTTCTGATAAGTGTATTCATACCTACGACACGGCCTTGGCGGTCCACTAAAGCACCGCCAGAGTTTCCTGGATTTATTGGTGCGTCAGTTTGGATCATTTCTACGACTGTTCGAGAACCATTTTCAATATTCAAAGTCGGTACAGCCCTATTGACAGCAGATACGATGCCCGCAGTCACACTTTGTTCTAGACCAAAAGGACTTCCTATTGCGACGGCAAGTTGGCCGACACGGATGGTATCTAAAGTAGCGAACGTAGCTTTGCGGAAATCAAGATTCTCTTGTATCTGTACGATTGCAATATCAACTGCTGGATCTGACCCTAAAACCTTTCCAGTTGCACGTGTCCCATCTGCTAGCTGGATTTCGACTGTTTCGGATCCAAGCACAACGTGGGCATTGGTTACAACTGATCCAGTTTGATCATAAATTATCCCGCTTCCGGTGCCAGTTGAGGTATCAATTCTTACAACGGATGGGGCGACAGTTTCTGCAACAGAGGCTACGGGTTCGTCTGAGGCAGGCAAGGGTGACACATCTATATTCTCAGATGAAATAGTTAGCGGTGGTGCAAAATTCGATGCTGTATCAGATGTTTGGTCAGCTCCGGAATTGATAATTAATCCTATTAGCATCCCCGTAACGAGGACTAAAAGGGAACCAAGAAGCAATAGGTACTTTCTTGTAGGCTCCCTTACGCGGGTATCTTTCCATGAGCGCCTTGGATAGATACGACGACGTGGACTATTGGAATATGGAGCTCCTTGGTCGGATGGCCAGTAGTGATTTTCATGCATCGTAGTTTGCACCACTTGGAAGAACAGCTCGCCGATTCATTTTGAAAATCTCGGATTGACCATAAAAACAGTCTACTGCTGTCTTGAGTAATAGTCCTGTCGTGAAATTTGTCACCTAGCGTATTGCAGCAAATTAGCCCGTATTCGCTGTTTGATTATCAGCCATTAGAAATAGAGCTTCTGGGCCCTGCTGATTTTCAGGTTTTTCGCTGACAACTTTTGATGACCCGCCTGGCTTCATCGTTACGCCATATAAACAGTCTGCAGTCTCCATGGTGCGTTTTTGATGACTTACAATAATTAGTTGTGCTTCATCTCTGAACTCGTTGACGAGTTGCAGGAACCTTTGAAGATTGACGTCATCAAGAGCGGCTTCAACTTCGTCCATTACGTAGAACGGAGATGGCCTACTTCGGAAGATAGAAAATAGAAAAGCTAATGAGGTAAGTGACCGTTCTCCTCCGGACAGCAAAGAAAGTTTTTTAATATTTTTGCCTGAGGGCTTTGCTTCTATTTCTATACCTGTTTCGAGAAGGTTTTCGGGGTCTGTAAGCTTTAAAGACCCTTCTCCGCCGGGGAAAAGTGTTGAGAAAAGATTTGTGAAGTTGATACTAATATCGGCGAAAGCGCCACTAAATACTGCAATGATTTCTTGATCTATGCTTTTGATTACTTTATTTAGTTCTCTTCTGGAATTTCGTACATCTTGAAGCTGCTCTTGAAGAAAAGCATATCTTGCGTTCAGCTCTTCATACTCTTCGAGAGCTAATGGGTTTATGGGCCCCATAATTTTCAATTCTCTCTCAAGTTCTCTAACTCTTGCTTTAGGTGTCTCGTTTTGTAGTGGAGGTATCTCAGTCGAAATAGCAACTCCTGGTTCACAATCTAGTTCTCTTCTAATTGAGTCAGTTACGGACTCTAGTTTTAGCGTGTATTCAGATTCCCTAAGTTCGGCTCGATGGAGTTCTTCTCGAAGTTCAGCGAGGCTCTTTTCGTTTTGGCTTCTGCCCCTCCGAAATTCTTCAAGCTGTGAGATAGTGTTCTGAGCAATTTGTGATTGCTCTTTGCGCATGTTTCGGAGCGCTTCTAGATCATTTTCAAGAGCGACTTCCTTTTCTAGAACTATTGACCTCAAGAAATTTGCAAGTTTCGTGCGCTTTTCAAGTGTTGTTCGCTTAGATTCTGCTTCGTCTCGCTCGCTTGTATAGCCTTTGAGTCGCTTTTCAATTTCGAGTAATCGGTCGTTGAGGTAGGTCTCTCTCTCACGAATTGAAGCGTAACGTACGTCAATATCAGACCTTTTTGCTCCTAATTCAGCCGCTATAGTCTCTAATTCTATTCGCCGGGTTTCTATTGCTTGGGTGCGCTCAATCAATTGGGCCTCATGATCCTCTAACTCGGGGAGCCGATTGGCAAGTTCTGTTTGGAGTTCTATCTGACGATTGATCTCCTCCTGCATGGAAATTTGCTGTTTTCCAATGCTAGCTAATTCAACCCGGATGGCTCTGGTGTCGCTTTCTGCTCGGGACTCGGCTTCTCTCATTTCTTGTAAGTGACGGACGACTTTTTGCTTTCGTTCCTGAGCTATATTCTTATTCGCCTCTTCTGTATCTAGCTTTTGGAGGCACTGGTCGAGTTCCTCTTTAGAGCGTTTAACTTCAATAAGCTTCTGTTCAGAATTTCTGATTGCTTCTTCTAACGCTTTTCCTGTAGCTCCTGTAGAAGGTTGCCCGACGCGCCAGTAGATGCCATTGAAGTAGTCACCATCAAGAGTAACAAAAGTACTGTGTGGATTGTGAATAGCGTCATCTATTGCTGTTTCCCAATCTTCAACTACGCGAATGTCAGAAAGAATATTGTCAAGTAACGACTCAATTTCTGGGGACACAGACCTAACGTGATCCCTTAGAGGTGACCGAGGTGAATCTGGGGTATTTCTATTATCTGTTGAAATAATCACACCACCAGCTTTTCCGGCTGCGCGTATCTTTTGAAGCGATTGTTTTGCTATTTCAATATCACGAACTATGACAGAACTTGCTGCGTTTCCTATTGCAGCATGAAAGGCTGATTCCCAGCCAGAATCAATTTCAATCAAATCGAGGAATGCTCCTAGGACTCCTTGTTCTTCAGATACAGTTTCAATTCCGCTTCGCTCTCTTGATTCTTCAAGGGCTAATGAAAGCGCATCAGCTCGTGCAATCCAAGCTTTGCTTTCAAGTAGAGCTTCCGAATGTTTCTTTTGAGCTTCATGCAACTGCGTACGGCATGTTTCAACTTGATGATCTAGGTGACTACTATCTTTCTCTAATGATTCCAAAGACGCTTTCATCTCGTTGATTTGTATTGCTAGTTCTTTAGTAATCTCCTCGGACCCTGTTTCCTTATCTTTAAGTTCCTGTGCAAGTCGGCCAACGGTTACTGCTTTCTGTTGAAGGTCATGCAAAGATGCGTTGATTATGGCTAGTTGACCTCTTGATTCGGCTGCTGCGCTTCCTGCAGATTCAGCTTCTGCAGAAATTTGACCTTGGAATTCGTATCGTTGACGCTCAAAAGTTTGCTCATCGTCATTGAGTTGCTTAGTTTCTGGCTCTAAGGCAAGTTTTGAAGAATTAGTTTCTAGTAGCTGTGCCTGAAGCCTAGCTGCCTCTGCGTCAAGAGTTTCTACGACGCCTTTGTCGACCTGAGAGCCCTGAAGTTGGGTAAGGTTACCTATTCTCTCTGCAAGAAGGGCTTTTAGGCCTCTTGCACGTTCACGAGTCCGCTCAAGGGCTGCTAATTGATCTGCTCCATCATCAAATCCATTATCTAGGAGAGTTCCTTCAGCATGCTCGATTTGATTATCAAGTTTTTCTAACTTTGCTTTTAATTGCCTATCGTCAGAAGCTAGTTGGGTCTTTGCTACTTGAATAGCATTTAGTCCTTGTCTTAAAGTAGTTAATTCTTTACCTGCAAGATGCCTTTTTAATGTCATCAGCTCTTCGAATAAAGATCCATGCCTTCTTGCAGCGTCTGCTTGGCGTTCAAGCGGTTTTAGCTGACGCTTTACTTCTCGAAGAAGGTCTTGAAGGCGGGTGAGATTTTCTTCGGTTGACCTTAATCTCCGTTCTGACTTTTCTCTTCTCTTTCTGTACTTCAGAACACCTGCAGCTTCCTCAATGATAGATCTTCTTTCTTCTGCCCTAGCATTAAGCACAGCATCAATTTGACCCTGAGAAACTATAACGTGTTGGTGGCGCCCTACACCTGAATCGCTTAGCATCTCTTGAATATCTAGTAAACGACAAGGGACATTATTCATTGCGTATTCGCTGTCCCCATCACGGAAAAGTGTTCTACTAATAGTTACTTCATTGAAATCTAGCGGGATAACTTTTGCAGTGTTATCTATGGTCAATGCGACTTCAGCGCGACCGAGCGCTGACCTTTTCGCTGTCCCGGCGAAAATCACGTCCTCCATCTTTTGTGATCGCACTGTTCCTGGTGCTTGTGCTCCAAGAACCCATGCAATCGCGTCAACTACGTTTGATTTACCACTACCGTTGGGGCCAACGACTACTGTCACCCCTGGCTCAAAATCTAGGGTCGTTGACTCAGCAAATGACTTGAATCCCTTTAGCGTCATTGATTTTAAGAACACAGAGTGAAACTAGTCGCTCTAGAAGCAAATTACACGTTTGTAGTTTAATTTTTTGTGTTTTTAAACTTGACTCTGTTCACAGTAGTAAGTCCAGATACCACCAAACTTAGATCGTGCTATAGGTTTACGAGATCTTGGGCTTAGCTCTCCGTGCTTTTCATATACCGAATGATGGTCTTGGAAAGAACCGGGCTCTCCGCTGGTATCCACATAAAGGCTCCCATCGACAGTTGATCCTCGATACTTGACAGCATCATATACTGTTTGGACTATTGATTGCCAGAGTCTTCTTACTTCATTCGTTGTCAAAGAATCTGACATTCGATCGTACCTTAGGCCAGCTTCGAATAAGATCTCGTCAGCGTACATTGGACCTATCCCGATTACGAATGAATCATCAACAAGGAGAGTTTTGAGCTTTGCTTTTCTTGCTTGAAGATAGTGAGCGAAATCCCCCCAAGTTATTCTTTGGGAGTGCTCAATTGGATCAATTCCGAGCTCAGCCAGTTCAGGTTTATCATCAATCACTTCGGTAGTTCCATGAAGAGAAACTGAGGCTTCGCCGACGTGATCGATCAGTCTCATTTGTCCAGTTTGCGTGAAAGTTAGGATCAGCTGTGTTTTTGGATGAACTTCTGCTTTGTTGGGAACTCTACTTATTTGCCCGCCACTTCCAAGAGCAATAGCTAGAGTCATTTCATTAGATAAGTCAAAGAGTAAGTACTTGCCAACTCTGGTGACAGATTCGACTTTTGACTGTTCTAGCCCTTGCTCAATCGCTGCTTTTGCTTTGGGGCCTCCTGCAACTTTTGATTTTATTACTTCAATTGATTTAATTTTTTTACCAACACAATCTCGTTCTAGGTCTCTCCGGATTGTTTCTATTTCTGGGAGTTGGATCATAGTTTCCTTATAGATTTGTGTTAGGAACCAATTTTAGCGTCTTATTTCTCAAGTTATTCATTGGCATACTTTTTCAGAGCCTCAGAAGCTGCAGCCTGTTCTGCTTCTTTCTTACTGCTCCCTTTCCCTTTTCCTATGGTTTCATCAGAA
Organism: Acidimicrobiaceae bacterium; assembly: GCA_002712325.1. Taxonomy (GTDB): domain Bacteria; phylum Actinomycetota; class Acidimicrobiia; order Acidimicrobiales; family UBA8592; genus UBA8592. The sequence goes on from PATH01000007.1 coordinate 73,058, forward strand.
ATTTGAATAGTTGCGAAGAAGATTTTGTCATGGTCAGGCCCTTCGGAGTGAATACTATAACGAGGCTTCGGCAACGATTGTTTCTCAAAAATCATTTTGAGCCTACTTTTACTATCTTCGTTGTTTTTCTTTGAAAATTCTTCTATTCGGTTTCCCAATACATCAATAACGAACGCTTTTGCTTCCGACCAACCCGCATCAAGATATATTGCTCCAATTACCGCTTCGACAGCGTCCTCAAGGAGAGCCGGGGAAACAGAAGCGTTTCCTAACTTGAGATAGTGATCGAGCTTTATCTCTTCAGCTACTTCTTTTAAAGAGTTCCTCCCGACAACAACAGACCTCAGTTGCGAAAGTTGCCCCTCTGACAACTCAGGATAAGACGTATATATATGTTCAGTGACAACAAGACCGAGCACTGAATCTCCCAGAAACTCTAGTTTCTCGTTAGGCCCTGTTCCCTCGTTCTCAGCAGACCAAGATTTGTGAGTTAATGCCTGTTCCAAAAGAAGCAAGTTTTTGAATTCTCTATTTATTGAATTCGCAAAATTTTCTGTCTGTTCAGATATCAAGGAACAATCAGCTCAGTCGACTAAAAACATAGTCAACCGCATCTCTGACACTTTTGAGGTCTTCTAGATCTTCATCATCAATTCTGAAATCAACAGATCTTTCTGCAAGTTCCTCTTCAATAGCTTCAACAAGCTCTATGAGAGCTAAAGAGTCAGCATCTAGATCATCTGCGAATGAGTCCCCCTCATTGACGGTGTTGGGGTCTATTTCTAGGATTTCACCTAAACGGTCTTTAATTAACTGCAGTATTGATTCTCTGCTTAAAGGGTCTTGTTCCATGTGAGTTTCAGCCGGCATACGTTCCTGTCCTTAATTGTACATTTTTGATAATAGCGAATCTGCCACCATCTATGGGGAAGCGCTGAAGAAATCAACTTTTAAGGTTTAAGAACGGATTGGAGATTTGCTACATGGTCATCTTCGAAAAGTTCATGAGCTGTTTTAATTGCATTGAGAATCGCATTTGCTGATGAAGAACCATGGCTAACAATTGCTATCCCTTTGACTCCCAATAGTACTGCTCCCCCCACAGAGTCAGGGTCAAGTTTCTGATACAGGGGAATTAAAGAAGGCGCTAAGAGCTTTGCGCCTGCCTTGGCATCTTCAGAACTTGAGAATGCAGACAATAATGCAGAAACTATTGCTTTTGCTGTCCCTTCGAGAGTCTTAAGTGCAACATTTCCAGTGAATCCATCTGTAACGACTACATCTACGGTTCCGCTCATTAAGTCTCTTCCCTCCACATTCCCAATGAATTCTGCTTTACAGATCGTTTGCCAATCTCCAGAATTCAGGATGTCGTAGGAGTCCTTTATGAGTGAGTTTCCTTTTCCGGCTTCTTCACCGATTGATAAAAGGCCTACTTTCGGTTTTTCAACATCAAATCTATCGCGCGCATAAACTGCACCCATTTCGGCAAATTGCAAGAGCCACTCGGGTTGACATTCTGCATTAGCTCCCGAGTCAAGGAGGATTACCGGGTGATCTCCTTCTAGCGTTGGGATGGGTGTTGCGATTGCGGGACGGGAAACTCCTTTTAACCTTCCCATTCTTAACAATGCCGATGCCATAGTAGCGCCTGTATTTCCTGCGCTAACCATTGCTGAGGCGTGACCATCTCGGACATATTCTGCTGCTCGAATAAGTGATGAATCCTTTTTCCGACGAACAGCTTGACCAGGGTCCTCATCCATCCCAACTACTTCTGAAACAAAAATTGTCTCAATATCATCTACGCCATGAAGTGCTTCCTCGGTTCCAAACAACACAATTGGAATCCCTGATTCCATAGCTAATCTGGCACCTTGGATTATCTGATCAGGGGCGTGGTCACCACCCATTGCGTCAATAGCTACGGGAAGAGATGATCCGGTCATGATTTTGTTGTTTGGCTAGACCTCAACGGCTACTCGATCGTCATACCATCCACAATTTCCGCAAACATGGTGTGGCCTTTTGGCGGCTCCGCAACGCTGACATGAGTTAAGCTTTGGGGCATGAAGTTTCCATGCAGAATTCCTTCTGCTTCTACTTTTAGACTTTGATGTTTTCTTCTTTGGTACTGCCATGCTTTTTTCCAATTCTTCTTACCACAAGCAGAACTTGCGCAAGTTAGAGCCTACCGACCAGCAGACTTTCTTGCACCCAGATCGAGAAAAGTTAGTCATCCGATAATTTCAGTTGATCTAACACAGCCCATCTGGGGTCTATAAGCTCTTCAGTATTTCCCTCAGGAATTGAAGGATCCGATTCAGCAAAAAACTCCGTATCCGTTGGTCCGGTGCATGATTCAGAACAGAGGGCAGCAAGCGGGAGATTAAGCATCGCCTGTTCCGCCAACATTGGTTTCAAATCAAGTTTTTCACCAAAAGGAAGTTCGAAAGTTTCTCCTTCTGATGCTCCCTTTTCGTATATCTCATTGATGCTAATTGGTGTATGCCCTGAAGTACTGTCTAGGCATCTTCGGCACTGTGCAGTCCAATGCAGGGTTGCGGTCCCAACGGCAGTGATCTTATCGGAGACAGCTTCAAGCGAAATATTTACTTGCATAAGATTCGCGTCGGAATGGGTCGTTTGAATAAATTCAGGCTTCCATTCTGATGTTATATCGGTGAGGACACCTGGGTTTCTTAGTAGTTTCGGGATGTCTACAACAAGTTCGTTTGAGCCTGAGGACTCGTTACCCGATTTCATCCTGGTCATACAGCTCAGGTCCTTGCTCTATTTCTGTTTCTTCTGGGGATCCATGTGCTTCCTTTAAGTTAGCTAGCGGGTCTCCTTGAAGTTTACTTCTTCCGTCTGCGACTACCTTTTGTGTTTTTTTCAAAATAGCTTCAAAGCTAGCAAGTCTTTGATCGCAAAAGTCTTCTGTTTCGAGGCGAAGTCTTTGCGCCTCAGTTTGGGCATCTTCAACGATTCTGCGCGCCTGAATCTCTGCTGCTTTTACGACCTCTGACTTTTGGACCATTTGGCCAGCTCTGGCTCGAGCCAAATCAATTAGTTCGTCCCCTTCTCTCTGGGTTCGAGATAGGAAGTCTTCTCGCTGTTTCAGTAACCACCTCGCAGCACGAATCTCATCGGGCAAGCGGATAGAGATATCATTTAGAACTGAGATGATTTCGTCCTTATTCACCATTGATGAAGAAGATAATGGAACTGGGCGGGCTGCATCAACAACGTTAATGAGCCCTTGTATTAAGCGTTCGACTTCGGGCGCTTCGTATGGTTCCGCTGATTCAAATGCTGTGCTTTCATCATTCTGTTCTTGTTCACTCATTGCCATCTAATCCTCTTTTAGTAACTCTGAAACGGATTTTGGTACTAGTTCTGATACATCTCCGCCCGCAGATGCTATTTCACGAATAAATCGACTTGAAATATAGGAGTATTCTGGGTCTGTAGGAATGAATACAGTATTGATTAGCGAAACTTTTTTATTTGTTTGAGCCATTTGCATTTCTATTTCAAAATCAGCTGAGGACCGAAGGCCCTTGACGATAGTGTCAGCGTTCAATTCTTTGGCGACATCAACAACAAGACCTGTTGATGAATCTGCGATCACATTATCTAGATGCCCAAAAGCTGATTCTAATAATTTTTGTCGTTTTTCGAGAGACAAAAATCCTTTTTTCTCTCTGTTTTGCATTGCGACGACAACGAGTTGATCAAAAATCTTTGCTGCGGTCTCTACTATTCGTACATGTCCATGATGGACTGGATCAAACGATCCTGGATAGATTGCAATAGCCATTAGATAAATCTACCTCAGATTTTCGGCTAGCTATGCGGGTAGCACTATTTTCTGTGTCAAACACTGGAAAAGCTCCTTCATTATGCGTTTTTACATCTGATGAGAAGCTATTAATAAATGCGTTTGGCCGTACTTCTGGCTCTTAATTATTTGCCAACCATGTTTGAGCATTATGGGTTCTGAGCTTTCAATTACTAGGGTGTGGGCCTTGATACGTTTGAGCAATTCTCCCCATTGTTCGAATCTATAAGGGGGGTCCAAAAGAGCTACGTCAAAGTATTCTCCCTTTTCTAGGAAGCTCAGTGCATCTGCTTTCTGTATCTTTGATGCTGAGTCGTAATTTAACATATCAACATTTGATTTGACGCAATCAATTGCCTCTGCGTTGTTATCTACAAACACTACTGATTTCGCTCCTCGTGATAAAGCCTCTATTCCGAGTGACCCAGTGCCAGAGAATAAGTCAAGAAATGTTCTATTATCAACCAATCCATAACTATGTAGAGAATTAAAGATGGCTTCCTTAACTCGATCTTTTGTAGGCCTGATGAGATCACCGCCCGGCTTGATCAGCTTGCGCCCTTTCGCTACTCCGGCTATGACCCTCATATTAGATTACGTTATCTTGTGCATAAGGGGTAGCGATGAAACTTCCAGCAGAAATTACTTGTGTTGACTGTGGCGGGAGATGCTATTTGGGTAGCAAGGAACCAGAGTCTGGTTGGGAAGTCAATATGGTTGTGTTCTATCGGTGTAAGGATTGTCTTGATAGGTGGGACATAGTAGTTGGAGATGATGGCATTTAGGCGGGATCTCTCCACATGCAGGTGAGTGCTGCTTTCCCGTCATCAAGCAACAACTCCTTTTGTGTTTCAAAACCTAGCCGATAGTAGAAAGAAAGATTCCTTGGGTTAGTTGACTCAAGGTACGCTCCTGTTCCCTCAGTATCGCAAATCTCTATTATGGGTTGCAGTAACTTTGCGGCTCGTCCCTTTCCTTGCATTTCAGGCTCAGTTCCCACTGCTTGCAAGTACCAGTGGGGGTGTGGAGGGTGGTTAGCATTGACTTGAGCGAACGCTTCTAGAACACTTGAGATTCTATCGTCCACCAATCCATGCATTAAGTTGACGAAAGCATCTTGTTCTTCGTCGTCATCGCCGCTTCCAGTCTCTTGTGTGTCTTCAAGTGGTCTCGTCCAAATTGACGAAGTGGAGTTGCGTCCATCAACACTTAAAATCCACTTTGGATTTTTTACTGCATGACGAGTTATGAAATACCACCATTGATGCAAATTTCGTTCGTGGTTCTCTCCTGGAAATAGCCAACTAAAAAAAGGATCAAACAGAAAGGCATTCGTGAGAATCTTGGCTGTTTTTCTTGGGTCAGTAGCTGGAATTTGAGATTCGTTCATGATTTAAAAAGATACTCTACTTTCTCTTCTTTAAAGAAAAGATTCATCTCGTCAATAAGAAGTGAAATATCTTCGCCTTGCTGCGACAACTCTAGAAGAGTGAGTGCGGTATCCCTTGCATGCGATACCCATTCTTTATCTCTTCGAAGCGAGGCAATCTTAAGATCGTTCCTTCCCTTTTGTTCCGCTCCCATTATTGTTCCCTCGCCGCGTAGTTCTAGGTCTATTTCAGCTAAGTGAAATCCATCGGTTGAATCTACAAGGGCTTGTAGTCGTGCATCAGTTTCCTGTGTATGAGACTCGCTAATTAGATAACATGTTGACTGAAATAATCCTCGCCCAACACGACCTCTCAATTGGTGCAGTTGGGCAATTCCAAATCTTTCAGCGCCTAGAATTACCATCGCAGTAGCGTTTGGTATATTGACTCCAACTTCAATGACCGTTGTAGATACTAGAGCGTCTAACTCACCGTTTCGAAATAGTTCCATCACATTCTGCTTTTCACTTGCATGCATTCTTCCGTGGAGTAGCCCAACAGATACTTCGCTCAGTTCGTTTTCCTTCAACCTCTGATACGTAGCTTCCGCCGAAGTGGTATCAATTTTTTCGCTCTCATCAATCAGAGGACATACGATAAATGCTTGACGTCCTGACTTAATTTGCCCCATCACTTCCTGCCATAATTCTTGGCTGTCAGTCATCCTTTTCGTGTTGATGGCTGTTCTCCCCTCTGGGAGTTCGTTCAAAATGCTGACGTCAAGATCCCCATATACGGTCATTGCTGCTGTCCGAGGAATTGGTGTAGCAGTCATAACTAGAAGATCCGGTATTGCACTATTAGTTCCTTTATTTTGTAGCGCTGCGCGTTGGTCAACGCCGAACCGGTGTTGTTCGTCGACGACTGCTAGACCGATCTCCGAAAATTCTACAGAATCCTGTATCAGGGAATGAGTGCCTACGATGATGTCAATTTCTCCCTGGCTTAATTTCGCCCGTATCTCTTTGGCATCCTTTTCTGACGTTTGGCTTGTCAATAGCGCAACACTTAGCTTTCTTTCGCCGAGCAAATTAGACGAATCTGAGAGAGAGAAGTCACCTAGCAATTCTTTGACACTGACAAAATGCTGCTCTGCAAGCACTTCAGTAGGTGCCATGATTGCGCCTTGCCTACCTCCTTCAACTACAGAAAGTAGTCCTGCAATAGCTACAAGAGTTTTCCCCGACCCCACATCGCCTTGGAGAAGGCGATGCATGGGATAGGATGCGCGTAGATCATTGAAAATTTCTGCAATTGCTTTAATTTGTGCATTCGTGGGTTTAAAAGGAAGTCCTGCTATTAATTTCTCGAAAAGAGTCTCTTCGAAATCGTGGGTTATTCCTTGAGTAGATATCTCTAGTTGCCTTTTTCGTGCGACTAGAAGTAATTGGATGCGAAGAAGTTCGTCAAATACGAGACGCTTTCTTGCTGTCAACATTTCTCTTAAGTCTTTAGGGTCATGAATTGATGAATACGCTTTGTCACGACTGACGAGATCGTACTGCTCTCTGACACTTCGTGGTAAGGGTTCAGCAAAACCTCGAGCTTTTGACTTACTGATAGCATCTTTTGTCCAATTTGCGAAGTCCCAAGTAGATAGGCCCGCTTTACCCGATTGCGGGTAGACGGGTATAAATCTGCCTGTTTTGTCTCCAAGCAAGTCAACCACAGGATTGACCATCCTGTATTCGCCTCTGTACTGGTCAAGTTTACCGAAAATAATAACCTCGGTTCCGACTTTCAATTGCTGCTCTCTCCATGGCTGGTTAAAAAATGTCAACGTGACATTTCCTGTTTGGTCCGTGACGGTCGCATTGACTATTGCTCGCCTATTTCGGGTCTTTTGCTTATAGGCATTCAGAACTTCGACAAGTATCATCCCTTCTTCACCCACTTTTAAGGAGGATATCTTTGCCTCATTTGTCCTATCGATATATCTGCGCGGGAAATAGGACAGGATGTCAAAAACTGAGAAAATCTCTAGAGAATGAAGTGACTTTTCCTTCTTGGGGCCGATACCCTTCAGCCGCGATAGAGGGATTTCCGACAAGATTGGAAGGGTCAACGGATTCGAGGGATCAGACATTTAAAAGCATTTCAAGTCCGTAGTGATGATGCAGACCTATCTTCATTATTAGTACTAAATCTCTCTTTTGAGAAGGCCCGATGAATCATTCAATACCAAAATAGTAGGGATACAGAGGTTGACCACCGCTGTGCACTTCAACTTCAATTTCTGGTTTCTCATTAGAAAGCCAAGCTAATAGATCTCTCGTTACTTCGTCAGGGCAATCCTGTCCTTCAATAATTGTCACTATTTCATGTTCATCACCGATGAGGGTTTCCAAAAGGTCCAAAGCTGCTTCGTTAAGGTTCGTCCGAGCAACGATTACCCCTGTTCTGTTCAAACCGATCCAGTCGCCTTCTCTAACTTTACCAGCATCTGTCTCGCTATCTCGCACTGCTTGGGTGATCTCACCTGTTACAACTGACTGAGCCATAGTAGTCATCGATTGACAATTCGTTTCTGCATCTGCAGCTGGATCAAAAGCTAATAAGGCAGAGAACCCTTCAGGAATACTTCTTGTTGGAACAACCATAACGCTCTTATCAACTTGGTGGTCCACTTGTTCAGAAACAGGAATAATATTTTTATTGTTAGGAAGGATTACGATTTCTTTTGCCTGAATTTGTTCTACTGCTTCAAGGAGGTCCTTAACAGATGGATTCATTGATTGCCCTCCTGCAACAATTGCATTTACACCCATTGACGCAAAAATCTGTTGAATTCCTTTACCTGCGACAACAGCGATGACCGCTGTGTTCTCTGAGCTGGGATTCGGGACGATAATCTCGCTTCCACCTCCAATCTCTATATGGTCCTCGACGTGGAAAAGCTCATCTTGGAGATCAGTGACTCTTATCTCATATGGTCTTCCGGCTCTAATTCCTGCTTCAATGGATTCACCTATATCATTTGAATGGATATGGCAGTTGTATAAGCCATCTCCTCCTACGACGACAATCGAATCACCAATTTCTTGCCATTCAACTTTAAATTGGTCAATTTTCGATTCGGGGGCATCGAGAAAAAACATTACCTCATAGCGCAGTTCGCTGACATCTAATGCTCCATCGTCATTTGCTTCACGAGATGCATTAAAGTTTGACACGTTCACTGTTGCTTTAGGGGGTGGCTTGATATCAGTTCCATCAGCAACATGAAGAAAACATTGAATAAGTAGGAGGTATCCAGCTCCTCCGGCATCAACAACATTTGCATCTTTAAGCACTGGGAGAAGGTCAGGGGTCCGGTTTAATGAATCTTCGCCCTCGGACACAAGTTGAGATAAAAACATTGTCAGGGTCATGTCATTTGTTGCAAGTTCTTGCGCCTTCTCAGCTATCTCCCTCGAGACGGTAAGAATCGTCCCTTCTACAGGCTTTAAGACTGAAGCATACGCTGCTTCGGAAGCATGCTGTAAAGCTTCTGCAATTGCCTGGTTATCCAATTGGGTATTATTTGAGAAACTATCTGCTAGCCCTCGCAGAATCTGGGAAAGAATTACCCCTGAATTTCCGCGCGCTCCCATCAGGCTTCCGTGGCGGATTGCTTCCCACTGCGCTTCTGGGGTGTCTTCGTTATTATCAAGTTCCTCAATAACCGACTTCAAAGTAAATGACATGTTAGTGCCGGTATCCCCATCAGGCACAGGGTACACATTGAGCGAATTTAAATTCTCGCAGTAATTTTTCAGAGACTCATCATATTTTATGATTACGTCCCTTATTTGCTTAATCGAGAAAGATTTGAGTTGTTCCACGTTTGGAATGCTACTAATTCCTGAAGCCGAAAGACGACATTAAGCTATTTTTGGTAAATTTAGTTAAATCTTTGAAAAGCGTTAACGGTTCGCAACTATCCTATGAAGTCAGTTATTGTTTACTACGTTGAATCTTACTCAAGGAGCAACTGTGCAGGGAGTTATAAAGTCATACGATCCGGGAACCAAAGACGGCGTCGTCATGTCCGAGCGTAATTTTACTGAATACGAACTCTCGCCTGACGCACTTGATGGTTCTATATTTAGAATGCTACGGCAGGGACAACGCGTTATTTTTGAACTCAATGAGTCGGGAATGGCCACTAATCTCCGCCTAGGCTCCGAAGTGGATATGGGAACTCCGGATTTCCTTCAATAGAGTTTGATTACGAGGTCAACGAATGACAGATCACCCCCAAAATAAGATTGAGCATGCATTATTAGAGCAATTTGGTATTGAAAACGTGACCCTCCATTATGGGCTTACACAAGATGAACTCTTTCATGCAGCTATTGAGAATGACAGGGGCCGCGTCACTCTCGATGGAGATTTTAATCAGCAAAAAGCCTACCCAACTATTTTGGGTGTAGATGGACCTCTTGTTTATTACAGTGATCCGGACTGCACTGGGCGGCCCGTGAAGGATACGTTTGCTGTCGCGAGGCCTGAGGTAGAGGACACTGTTTGGTGGAAAGATGGATTTGAAAGATTTGATCCAGAGGCTTTTGATGACCTTCTGGGGCGTGTCGTTAATTACTTGAATGAAAAGAAGGGAAGCCTTTACGTAACTGACGTGTTTTGTGGTTGGGATACAGAGTTTGCAGAGCCATATAGATTCGTCGGTGAATACGCTACACATGCCTACTTCTGCAACATAATGTTTCCGAAGGCAGTTCGAGATGACAGTGACCGGCCTGAAACAGGATGGACTATCTTAAATGTGCCTTCGTTTATTGCTAACCCTACAAGAGACCATACTCTTTCCAATCGCGCAGTTATTATGGACATCGTTAATCGCATTGCTTTAGTCGTGGGGCCTGCTGACTACTGCGGAGTCAATAAGAAGACAATGTTTACTGTCATGAACTATGTTCTGCCAAGTAAAGGCCAACTATCGATGCACTGTTCAGCAAATGTTGGCACCGATAATGATAGCGCCATACTTTTCGGCCTTTCTGGAACGGGAAAAACAACATTATCCGCAGACCCTAACCGACTTTTAATCGGTGATGATGAACATGTCTGGACTGATTTAGGAGTTTCAAATTTTGAAGATGGTTGTTACGCAAAGCTCATCGACCTCGACAAAGAAGCTGAACCAATAATCGCAGCAGCGCTAAGCATGAAGGGGACTTTGATTGAAAACGTGCCTCCTTTAGATGGCAAACCTATTGAGGAGACTGACCCTCAAGACCTTGACTTATTCAATGGTTCAAGAACTGAAAATACTCGTTTCGCGTATCCCTTGACATGCAATCCTGGAGTTGCGGATGGAGCAGCTGGCCCCCACCCGAAAACAATTGTCTTGCTTACTGCTGATGCTTTCGGGGTGTTGCCTCCGGTGTCTATCCTCAGCCCAGATGAAGTTATGTACCATTTTGTTACTGGATTCACTTCAAAACTCGCAGGAACCGAAGTAGGGGTTACAAAACCGGAAGCAACATTTTCGGCGTGCTTTGGAGGCCCCTTTATGTCCCAGAAGCCAAGCGTTTATGCCAAACTTCTCGCAAAACGAATGTCAGAACATGATACGAGATGCATACTTCTAAACACTGGTTGGACCGGTGGACCGCACGGCGTCGGTCGCAGAATGTCTCTCAAACACACGAGAACGTTGCTCAACGCAGCACTTTCTGGCGATTTTGATGATGCCCCTTTAGATACTCAACCCATTCTGAATTTGCGTATGCCAACTAGTTGCGAAGGAGTCCCTGACGAGATTTTGAACCCTAGAGAGACTTGGGACGATCCGTCTCAATACGATGATCAAGCAACTGAACTTCGAAAAATGTTTAGGGATAACTACGAGAAAGAGAATTTTGCTGAGTTAGGCATTGCAGCTGCTATGTAACTTGGGTATTCTCGCCACGTGCGGAAATTAAGTGATCTTCAGACGCCATTTTTAGCTGTTGAGCTTGATACCTTTCATAGAAACCTTGAGACGATGCAGTCCGTCAGGCCTGGCTCTTCATTGAGGCCGCATGTTAAGGCGTTTAAGTCAACCGACATTGCTGGAATACTCAAGCAATATGGCTATTCAGGTTTCTGCTGTGCGACGATCAAGGAACTTGAAGGATTAGTAGCTAACGTCCTAGGTGATGATCTTTTACTTGCCAACGAAACATTAAATGCCTCTAGACTTCGATCTTTGGTTGATCAGGATGCTCAGCTAACCGTTGCCGTGGATTCCGTTGAGACGATAGATGCTGCGAAGGACGGAGGTATTCGCGACGTGCTAATTGATGTAAACGTCGGATTACCGAGGTGTGGTTGTGACTTGAAAGAAGTAGCAATTCTTTGCGCGTACGCTCGACGAAAAGGCCTAAATATCCGAGGTGTCATGGGGTATGAAGGGCATTTAATGTTTATTCCTGATAGGGCTGAGCGAGAAAAAGGTGTTATTAAAGCCATGCAGGTGTTGCAGGAGGCCCACTCAATTACAGGAGGTGACATAATCTCTGCCGGCGGCACGGGGACTTTCGACCTCAATAAGCTAGCAACAGAAATTCAAGCAGGTTCTTTTCTGTTTATGGATACTCGATACTCCAAGATAGGTCTCCCCTTTGAAGAGAGCCTGACGATAGTTTCAACAATAATTTCTGTTGAAAGGAATCAGAAAAGGGCAGTATGCGATGCAGGAGTGAAGTCATTTGCAACGGATTACGGAAAGCCCATTCTTAAAGACGGCGTTATTGAGTTCTGTTCTGATGAACACTCAACTATTCTTCCAGTAGAACCAAGCAGTGAGCTAGCATTTAATGTTGGAGATTTGGTCCGCTTACGCGTTCCTCATGTAGATCCTACGATTGCTAAACATTCAAGATTAGTTTGTGTGCAGGAAGGTTATATCCATGGGGGTTGGGAAGTGGATCTCCGTGGCTGGTGATTGTCATATGTTCCCGATGTTGATTCAAGGAGTTCCCTTTGCCTGAAAAGTGGACGAATTGGGCTAGAAATCAATCTTCCAACCCTCACAATATCTTCAAGCCTAATTCAGAAGGTGAAATTAGCGAGATCATAAGTTTGGGCGTAGCTGAAAGAGTTAAAGTTAGGCCAATAGGGAACGGACACAGCTTTAGCTCTATCGGATTAACTGACGGATTCTTGGTTTCTATGGATTCAATGGACCGCATTATTAGCATCGATAGAGAGAAGCTACAGGTTACTGTTGGCGCTGGGATAACCATCGCTGATTTAAATGAAGAGTTGCATAAAATAGGCTTTGCTCTTCCAAACCTTGGCGATATCGACGCCCAGAGTCTCGCTGGAGCGATTGCTACTGGCACGCATGGGACTGGAATCAATTTCAATTCAATAAGTTCTGCCGTTGTCGGTATCAGAATTGCTACTGGGGATGGATCTATCCTTGATATTTCTGAATCAAAAAACTCCGAGTTTTTGGCACCTTCTAAAGTTTCCTTGGGTGCATTGGGAATCATAACTTCGGTCACACTTCAGTGTGTTCCCGCCTTTAATTTGAAGATTCTAGAGTTCACTGCAAAATTGCCTGAAATTATCTCTCGATTCGAATTTGAGGAATCGAATGCTGATTTTGTTGAGTTCTTCTGGTTCCCGCATACTGAGCTTGCAGAAATTAAGATTTGTAACAAAACTGCGTCCCCTAGTTCGCGAACAAACAGAGTGTCTAGATTTGTTAATGATGAGGTCCTTCGGAACTTTGGCTTTAATCTCATAAATAAATTCTGGTTACAGTTCCCCAATAGCGTGAATCGATCAGTGAAAAGTCTTATCAAAGAGAATGCACGACCGGAGCGCATAGATGCTAGCTATAAGGTCTTTTGTTCAAAACGAAGAGTAAAATTTCTCGAAATGGAGTATTCGGTTCCGAGAGAGTATCTGTTTGATGCTTTTCGCGAGGTCCAGAGTGTCATTGAAAGACTTAGCTTTCCAGTTACATTTCCAGTGGAAATCAGAACCCTATGTGCAGACGATATTCCTCTTTCAATGGCGAGTGAAAGAGAGACAGGTTTTATTGCAGTCCACTTGTATAACAGGGCAGAATCTAAAAATTTTTTTCATGATGTGGAGAAAGTTATGCGCCGATTCCATGGACGGCCTCACTGGGGAAAAATTCATAATCTTGATTCAATGACATTAGCGAATCTATATCCAAGGTGGAATGAGTTCACTGAGGCCAGACAAGCCTTAGACCCGGATGGCCATTTTACCAACCCTTACCTTGAACGCGTTTTAGGCTATTGATACCCATCTGGGTTTTGGCGTTGCCAATTCCAGTGATCAGCGCACATATTCCCTATTGAGTATTCTGGATGCCAAAGTAGTTCGTCCTTTGCTTTCTTTGGGTCAGCAACTGCTTCAGGGCTATCGCCAGATCTTTTGGGTCTAATTTCTGTTTTTATTTCAGCACCAGTAACTTCTCTAGCCTTTTTTATTAACTCTTGGACCGAAGTTCCCTTACCAGTACCTAAGTTCCATATATGAAGGCCTTCATGTTTATCTAAGTACCGTAATGCTGATAGATGCCCTCTAGCGAGATCCGAAACATGGATATAGTCTCGGATACACGTGCCATCTGGGGTGTCATAGTCGTCTCCATAGATTAGAAGTTTTTCTCTCCTGCCTACGGCAGTTTGCATAATCAAGGGCATCAGATTATTGGGTTGTTGCTTCGGATCTTCCCCGATGTGGCCAGATGGGTGAGCTCCAACAGGGTTAAAATAACGCAGGATACCTATTCTCCACTTTGGATTTACATCAGCAAGCCCGTGAAGAATCTGTTCGATGCATAATTTAGTTTGCCCATAAGGATTTATAGGTTTAGTTGGGGATTTTTCTGTGTAAGGTAGTTGGCTTTCAGGATTATAGACAGTTGCGGACGAAGAGAAGATCAGTTTCTGAACTTTCGCTTCTTGCATCGCCCGAAGAAGAGATAGGGATGATCCTACATTTTCGGAATAATATTTCAACGGTTCGGCCGTTGACTCCTCAACTGACTTAAGACCGGAAAAGTGAAGCACAGAATTTACGTTGTAACTTGAGAAAATATTCATGAGCAGCGACGAGTTGCCAACATCCCCCTCTATGACGACCGGGCCTGCCCCACATATCTTTTCAATACCGCTAATTGACTCTTTCGACGAATTAGAAAAGTTATCGAGCACTATTGGGTTATACCCCGCCTCAATGAGCGCCACTACGGAGTGGCTCCCTATATATCCTGCTCCTCCTGTTACTAAGACATAGTTGCTCATCTAGTTCTCCAGCACTTCAGTTGCTGAGTAGCCCCATGCTTGCATTTCTAAGTTGTCCCGAGGAACATAGCTCTTATTCCCAGTCCCATTATAAAGAAACTGCCTAGTCCGTATAGTAAAAACTTTTTGCTTCCGATGGTGTTTCGGTAACCGTAGAGAAGAGCAATTGCAATAATCATTGAAAATCCATACAAATAATGAAAATCATTTGGTTCTACATTCTCTTTTGATTGTATGGCGACTCCGATAATGGCTTGTACAAAGACAATAATTTGGGCAGCGATGATAGCTACCCAGAAGAATCGCGTTGATTGAATACTTCTCCTGTCAAGGAGGATGCCCCAAAATCCTGCTATTGCATTCGTAAATATAAGGAAAAAAGCGACTGTATTATGCAGATCCCTCAAGCCCACTAGTTTCTCAATCGCTTTCTTTAGAAGCAACAGAGACTGTGTAGTGCCATAACTCCGCCGATAGGTTCAGAGGCTTTTCTCTTGCTCCTTCAACGGGTTTATGAGCATGAGCAGCTTGTCCTGACGATCGCCATTTTTCAAAGGATGCATCGTCAAGCCATCTGGTAACGACCAACCACTGATTTCTTCCGTCTTCAGGCTCCCATAGCTCAAATCCCTCAAATCCTTCTGTGCCGTCAACTGCACCTGCCCTAGCGGCAAATCTGCTTGCTACTTCCCTACCGATACCTTCAGGAACTGTAATTGCGTTTATTTTTATTACTGTCATATCCCAATAATGGCAGGTACATAACGCTTATGCGGAGTTCAGGTGATTAAAGAATTAAGCTGACCGAATTTATTTAATTATATTTTGTTCTCTGAGCATCAATATTTCGTCTGTTGTCAAACCTAAGCCTGATAGAACTTCCTCCGTATTTTCGCCCGCGTGAGGTGGAGGGGATGACACTGACCCAGGAGTTCTACTAAATCGTGGTGCTGGCGCAGGCTGCATTACTCCCGCAATTTCAATGAACGTGCCCCTCTCTTTGTTGTGGGGGTGTTCATATGCCTCATCCATTGAGAGTACAGGTGCAAAGCATACATCTGTTCCTTCCATCAGCTCTTCCCATTCCAATCTGGTCTTTTCTTTAATTGCATTACCTATTTTCAATTTCATTTCTGCCCATTTAGTTCTGTCCATCTGTTTAGGGTTCTCGCTTTGGTCAATTCCTGTTATACGAAGAAGTTCAGAGTAGAACTGGGGTTCGATTGAACCTATTGATATGAATTCTCCGTCTGCGCATTCGAAGACATCATAGAAAGGAGCTCCTGTGTCAAGAAGGTTTGTACCCCGATCTCCCCACATCCCCATGGCTTTGAATGAATGCATCATTGTGGAAAGGAGTGCAGAACCATCCGTCATTGCTGCATCGATTACTTGGCCTTTTCCGCTTTCAGCTGCTTCAACTAATGCAGCACATATTCCAAGAGCGAGTAGCATTCCTCCTCCTCCGAAATCACCTACAAGGTTGACTGGGGGTATGGGCTTTTCGCCGTTACGGCCTATCATTCCCAGCACCCCAGATAACGCAATGTAATTTATATCATGTCCTGCCATTGAAGAGTATGCCCCTTCCTGCCCCCAACCTGTCATCCTTCCGTATATCAATTTGGGGTTTCTAGCTAGACATTCTTCGGGGCCTATACCTAGCCGTTCTGCCACTCCAGGTCGAAAACCTTCAATGAGCGCATCGGCTTCCTGAATTAGCTTTAGAACGGTTTCGATACCCTCGGGCGTTTTGAGGTTCAACCCGACTGACCTTCTTCCTCGATTGAGCAGGTCTAGGTTGGGAGAATCCGGCATAGTATCGGGGACAGCTGATGCTCGGTCGACCCTAATTACATCCGCTCCTAGATCAGCCAATAACATGGCACAAAATGGGCCTGGGCCTATTCCTGCTATCTCGACGATACGTTTACCTGAGAGTGGACCCACTAGAACCTCCTGCTAGTTCATTTCATTGTTTATTGAAGACATTCTTATTTCAAACTCAACTTTTCGCTATTTTTTATTAAAGCTTTATTGAGTCAACTGAGATATTTCTCTTTTGATTAGTTCGGGTTTTGGAAGTAATTCATACACTGATCTCTTGTTGTCCGAGTGTTCAATAGATAATGTTCCGAATCCAAAGAGCCGCCCCATGATGCTCTGATGAGAGATGACCGCTGTGACTCTTGACAATGGAATCTCATAGGTATTCAGTTCAAGGGTTCCATATCGGAAAACAACTCGTTGTGTGGTGATAAAAAATCTCTCTTGCCTGTAATTGATATAACGGGCGAAAAAGATAAGAGCGAACCAAAACCAAGCAAGTAAAAACCACCACATGTCGGTAAGTAGATAGCAAACGATTGCGATTCCAGATACAGCTAAGAATCCTACGAACGATTTGGTTAGCGCAAGGACGTGCTTGCGGAGTTCTAACATCACTGTTTCATTATCGTTTAGCGACAGTTTTTGATAACCCATGGTGATATCACTCTAGTGCTTTATTTTCGTCGAATAACTTCTTCACTAGATACTTAACGGAGTTACACGATAGTCTCATTCCGTGGAGTTTCTTGATAAAAATATGACTTCGAGCCAATTTGATGCTGTTCGCTCTGATGCACGCCATTTGCGAATACTTGCGGGTGCCGGCACCGGAAAAACTCGAGTTCTGACGCATCGGATTGCTTATCAAATAAATGCTGTTCGAATAGAGCCTGAACACTCACTTTGTTTAGCTTTTACGAACAAAGCGGCCACTGAAATTAAAAGAAGAATGGAATCGATGGGTGAAGCTTCATTAGTGGACGCTGGGACGTTTCATTCAATTGCTTATAGGCAGGTTAAAGCTAGGTGGAAGGATCTTGGCGTTAGAGACGAACCTGATTTGATTAGTAATCGAGCAAGTTACCTTTCGCGTATTTTGCCCAAAAGTTTTGATAATGCGGAGCGTAATTTTATTTTGGCTGAAATCAACTGGGCTACTGCGAGAAGAATTTTAGTTGACGATTATATTTCGGAAGCTGAAAATGCTGGACGGGTAGATATCTTTCCTTTTGCCTCGGTGGCTGAGTATTTTCGAAAGTACTCAGAGTCGAAAAGAAAAGGGAATTTCATTGACTTTGATGACATAATCCAGCTTGCAATAAAGTTCTTGGCCGAAGATGCAAATTATGCCGAGGCTCGGCATTGGAAATATAGAGATTTATTCGTTGATGAATTTCAAGATGTCAACCCTCTACAATTTGCGCTTCTTCAGGCTTGGTTAGGCTCCCGAAGCTCGCTGACAGTTGTAGGAGACCCTTGCCAAGCAATCTATTCGTGGAATGGAGCAGACTCTAGGTTTTTGAATGATTTTGAGAAGTATTTCCCAGATTCGCAAACTATTGTGTTGAAAGATAATTTCCGTTCAAGCCCAGAAATATTAGCCTTATCATCTTCTATTCTTCCTTCGATGGATCGCCTTAACCCCAAAATGCAAAGTGGTCGATTACCAACTATAAGAGCAGAGCTCGATGAATATGAAGAGGCTCGTAGCGTCGCTAATATGGTCAAAGAACTTAGTGTTGGTAACACCTTGCTTGGTGACCAAGCGGTATTAGTTAGGACACATGCGCAGATACCGCCAATCATTGAGGCCTTTAAAGAGCGCGATATTAAATTTAGAGTGCCCTCTGATAGCGAATCCGGAGCTGAATTAAATGGCGACGATGAGGTCCAAATACTTACTCTTCACGCTGCAAAGGGACTTGAGTGGAAAATAGTGCATCTGTGCGGGGTTGAGGATGGGTTTCACCCGATTGCCCATGCCAATACTGAGTTGGCTTTAGGCGAAGAGCGCCGTCTATTCTTTGTTGGATTAACAAGGGCTGAAGAAGAGCTTCATATTTCATGGGCCAGAAATCGTTCTCTAGGAAGCAGAAGAAGCAGGAAACCTTCGACTTATATCAAGGAACTCTCTAATCTCTTAGATCCGAATCCACTCAGATTTGGCACCGATACAAAAGTCTTATCTCAGAGAATACGAGAGTTCCTTAGATCTCGAAATGCGACAAGTCAGCAAAATGCTCCGACCAATAGTGAGGAAAGTTTTGTGGAGGAGCTTGATTTGATACGGAGGAGCATTGCGAAATCTAATGATTCTAAACCGGAGATGGTTCTCTCAGATGAGGCGATTGCAGCGCTAGTCGACCTGAAGCCCAAGTCGTCAGAAGATTTGGGCAAGATACCTCAAATTAGTTCAGTAGTAATTGATCGCTTTGGTGAACAGATAATTAAAATCTTTTCGTAATATTCCCAGTCAACTCCCTTGAATTGCTATGCTTTCGCATGGCCGGTAAGGACTCATCTTCTTCAGATCTCCAAAGGTCTCTGGGGCTTCGTCACGTCTTTGTCCTGAGCACTGGAGGCACAATTAGTGCAGGATTGTTCTTTCTTCCTAGCTTTGCCGTTGATAAAGCCGGCCCATCTGCTGTTCTTGCTTACTTGGTCGCTGGTCTCCTTGCGTTGCCAGCAATGCTTAGCGTATCAGAGCTGTCTACGGCGATGCCGCGAGCCGGGGGCCTCTACTATTTCCTTGCAAGAGCTCTTGGTCCTGCGGGAGGAACGCTTAGCGGAGTCTCCACATGGGTATCTCTTGTTATGAAAGATGCTTTCGCTTTAGTAGGCATGAGCGCTTATTTGAACTTAATTGTTGACTTACCAGCAAAACCTACTGCAATTTGCCTCATAGCTTTCTTTACTGTTTTAAATATTATTGGTTCAAAGACTAGCGCTTCTCTTCAGATGGGAATGGTCGCTTTCCTTCTTGCCGTTATGGGGTGGTATATGATTGCTGGACTCCCCGATACCAATAGAGGACTCGGTGATTTTGACCCGTTCTTTACTAGCGGATCGGGTGGATTTGTTGCCGCCATTGGCCTTGTGTTTGTCAGCTACGGAGGTTTGACAAAAGTTGCCAGCATTGCTGAGGAAGTTGAAGATCCTTCAAAAAATATTCCTCTTGGGGTAATCGTCTCTCTAGTCGTTAGCACTATAATTTATACAGTCGGCGTGTTGGTAGCAGTCGCTGTTGTTCCCGCTGATGATCTGATAGTCGATCAGGCTCCTCTTCACACTGCTGCCGAGTATTTCATGCCGGCAGTTGGTGCTGGATTCGTTATTGCAGCTGCACTTGCTGCCTTTGCTTCGGCGGCTAATGCTGGAATTCTTGCGGCGGCACGATATCCGATGGCCATGAGTCGCGATGGGCTCATGAGTGCAAAGTTTCTTGAGCTCAGTAAATTTGGAACACCGATTTGGGGGATCATTCTAACCGGAGCAGGAATGGCGTTCGTGGTAGTCGCCTTTGGGGCAGGTGCAATCGCCAAACTTGCAAGCGCTTTCGTTTTAGTTAAATTAGGTCTTGTTAACTTAGCTGTAATTGTTCTTCGGTCTGCAAAGATATCCTCTTATGCTCCTGGTTTCAAAACCCCTCTTTATCCCTTTACCCAAATTCTTGGTATAGCCATCTCCTTGTATCTAATAGTCAAGCTGGGGCCTTTCCCATTTCTCCTTGTATGTGCTGCTACGCTAGTGACGCTCGTTTGGTACCACTTCATAGGCAAAAAGAAAGCATCGCAAACAGCTGGTGCAATACATCATATTTATGAGCGCTTAGGACGTGCAGCTGATACGAGCGTTGATCGAGAAATTTCTGCTGCTATGCAAAGCCATGGACTTCGCTCCGAAGATGACTACGCAGGTCTCATCGCTAGAGCTTCAGTTCTCTCTGTTCCAAATGATGGCGACATTGACCTTGCGGCGACTCGCGCTTCACAGGTTCTAAGTAATCGGATAGGAATTGATGCCGAGATAGTGAACGAGCAATTTTTAGAAACAGGTTCGCTTTGGATCCAGCCATCACAAACACATCCTACAGCCACACCTGTAGCGTTTTTTGATAAAGCTGAAGACGATCATCTAGTAATCGTGAAGAGTGAGGCTGGGATCACAATACCTGCCGAATGGGGAGGTCGAAATGAGCGAGTGAATGCCTTATTTTTCCTAGCTGGAACCACAGCAAAACCGGGCCGTGCTCTTCGTCTGGCAGGAGAGCTCGCTGGCTACTTAGACGACAATAAGTCTGCCGTATCGCTGGATGCAGCTCATGAGGCGGAGGTCAAAGATGGACTTTTGCCCGGACTAGAAATCGGGCAGTATCCACTCTTGCCTGAAACTGCGATGCGGTCTCTTATAGGGAAGCGAGTAGGAGACCTTAGTTTAGATAAAGACCTTCATATCGAAGCCATACGCAGAGGTGAACGAGTCCTAAGGGCTGACCCTGAGACAGAGCTTCATGCAGACGATCAGCTAACAATTATCGGACCAATAGGTGAACTCCCTGGCTCAGACGAATTAGCTAGTTCAATCTGACGAATCAGCTAAACGAAAAGTCCGCTACAACTGGCGCATGGTCGGAAGGCTTTTCGCCTTTACGTGCGTTTCGATCCACAACTATGATCTCCATAGCCTCGTTCATGGGAACTGTGGGCAATATAAAATCAATTCGCATTCCCATTTTCTTGTAGAAGCTGCCTTGACGATAATCCCAGAAGGTATAGACACCTGCCTCGCCTGGGCATTGATATCGGAGAGAGTCAACGAGACCCCAATCTAGGATTTCATAAAAGGCGTCTCTCTCAGGCTTGCTTACATGAGTCGCTCCGTTAAACGATTTGATATCCCAAACATCTCGATCCTCTGGCGCTACGTTGAAATCTCCAAGAACGGCAAGGTTTTCACTTGGGTCATTATTGAGCTCAAGGTGAGATCTCAATCTAGATAACCATTCAAGTTTGTAGTGGTAGTGATCATGTCCTACTTCTCGTCCATTAGGTATGTATGCACTAGCAATACGGACCCCGTTACAAGTTGCCCAAATAATTCGGGCGTCCGGATCGTCCGGTTTCCCATCGTTGAATCCATGAGATACATCGTCTAAACCAACTTTGCTTAAGATCGCTACGCCATTCCACCTTCCCTCCCCGTTATGCACGCTTTCATATCCCAACTCTTCAAAGTCGGAATGCGGGAACGCGTCGGAAGCCATCTTTGTCTCCTGTATACACAAAACGGATGGATTGAATCTAGTAACCCAATCTACTACTCTCGGCATTCTTGCTTTCAGAGAGTTCACATTCCATGTGGCGATTCGCATCAATTTCAGTCCTTACGTTTGTTTCTTTTCTAAAGCTTCGTATAAGTCATCAAGAGCTTGCTTCTCACTTATTACTTTAATTGTATGCATACCCATTTGACGGGCTGGTTTTAGATTTATTCCTAAATCATCAAGAAAAACACATTCAACTGGGTCAACACCGATTACTTTGCATGCATGCTCGTAAAATGCTTTCTCAGGTTTTCTCACTCCTATTTTCGAAGATTCTATGACCTCATCAACTAAAGTAATCACCATGTCCAGATGCGCTGTAGGGCTTTTTTTGACGCTAGATGACTCTTCAGAGCTTTCTTGGAGGTTGTTGGTTAGGATGGCCAACTTATAGTTTGACTTAAGGGACTTCATTGCATCTACCATATTTGGGCGAATTGTAGTCTCAAGACATTTCAATACTCGTTCAGCGCTAAGACTGAATCCCAACGTCTTGGCTTCCTCCTCAAAGCAGGAAATAAATTCTTCTCTCGTTAACTCGTTGCGTTCAAATTTTGCCCAAGCGTTACTATCTGGGTTAGTGCTATTGATCTTCCGAATAACTCCAGATGGGATTAACGCCTCTCTCTCATACTCTTCGAACGCATCGAAAGGACTTGATGTTATCACTCCTCCGAAATCAAAAAGTATGGCTTTGATCATTGCTTGATCATACGACTTGTGATGCCACAAGACATAGTTAGAAATAACCAAAAAGAGCACAACGGTAAGGTACCCTCAATTTAATGGCCCATGAATACATATTTACTATGCACAAATGCTCTCGGTTCTACCCACCGGATCGAGAAGTCCTCAAAGACATAAGCCTTTCTTTTTTTCCCGGAGCGAAGATAGGTGTCTTAGGCATGAACGGTGCAGGAAAATCTTCGTTGCTGAAAATTATGGCTGGTCTGGACGATGGATTTACAGGCGAAGCAAGGTTGACTCCTTCATTTACTGTCGGGTACTTGCCTCAAGAACCAAAGCTAGATAATGAAAAGACCGTTCATGAGAACGTCATGGATGGAGTCGGGGAAATAGCTTCACTGTTGGAAGATTATGACCAAGTTTTGGCGGCTTGGTCAGACCCAGATGCGGATTTCGAAAAACTTGGATCTCTGCAGGCTGATATCGAAGGAAAGATTGAAGCCGCTGGGGCATGGGACCTTCAACGCATGGTTGAAATAGCCATGGATGCTCTCAGGCTTCCGCCCGGAGACTCTGGTGTTCATAACCTTTCGGGTGGAGAAACGCGCAGAGTTGCATTATGCAAGTTACTTCTCTCAAAGCCGGATTTACTTCTTTTAGATGAGCCAACTAATCACCTCGACGCTGAATCCGTTGCTTGGCTGGAGCGTTTTCTCAATGATTACACCGGCACAGTTGTCGCTATAACACACGATCGGTATTTTCTTGACAACGTTGCAGAATGGATTCTTGAACTAGATAGAGGTCGAGGCATTCCATACAAAGGGAACTACTCAAGCTGGTTAGAACAAAAAGAAAAACGTTTATCCGAAGAAAAGAATAAGGACGCTGCACGGCAGAGAACTCTAGCTCGTGAGCTTGAATGGGTGAGAATGGCACCAAAGGCCCGGCAAGCAAAAGGTAAAGCTCGATTGGCGGCCTACGATAAACTCCTCGCAGAATCAAAATCTGGTGATCGTGAGCAAAGGGAACTCCAAATTAATATCCCTGTTGACCAAAGACTCGGTGATCTTGTTATTGAGGTTGAAGGGCTTTCGAAAGGTTTCGGAGAGAAACTCTTAATAGAAGAGCTTTCATTTTCTTTACCTAAGGCTGGAATAGTTGGAATAGTTGGTGCCAATGGAGCTGGAAAATCTACATTATTCAATCTACTGACAGGAGCCGAACCTGCTGATTCAGGCAAGATAAGCATTGGGCCAACAGTCGATCTCGGATATGTTGATCAATCACGAGAATCTCTTGACCCGTCTAAAAGTGTTTACGAAGAGATAACTGGTGGCGTTGATAATTTAGTGATTGGTGGGAAGGAAGTGAACGGACGCGCTTACACGGCTTCCTTTAACTTTCGAGGGTCAGACCAACAAAAGCTTGTTGGGGATCTATCAGGTGGTGAACGCAACAGGGTTCACCTCGCAAAGGTACTCAAAAGTGGTGCTAATGTTCTCCTATTGGACGAACCAACGAATGATTTAGATGTGGATACTTTACGAGCCTTGGAAGGGGGGCTTGAGGACTTCGCAGGGTGTGCCGTGGTAATTAGCCACGACCGTTGGTTTCTTGACAGAATCGCTACTCACGTGCTTGCCTTCGAGGGAAATTCTCTAGTTCGATGGTTTGAGGGGAATTTCAGCGAGTACGAAACTTTCTTGCGGAAAGAGTTTGGGAGTAATAATCAACCATCTCGGATTAAGTATAAGGCTATAAACCGCTAACTCTCGGAAACTGTTTCGTAGCATTTAAAAAGTGAACCGATTTAACTTTCAGTTCAAAGTAAGTCTGAGTGACCTCAAATAGGTGCCAAACAGGTTGTAATATCACGGTATGTATTTTGTTGCTCGTCTAATTGGGA
The DNA here is from genome assembly GCA_002712325.1 of Acidimicrobiaceae bacterium. Lineage (GTDB taxonomy): Bacteria > Actinomycetota > Acidimicrobiia > Acidimicrobiales > UBA8592 > UBA8592. Next base: position 97,359 of record PATH01000007.1, read on the forward strand.
AAACCATTGCTTTCCTTTCGCCTCTACTTCGAAGAGGCGGTGGAACTTCTGCACCTGGAGTGGCTTTGCTAAGACTTCACCCGAAGGCATTTTCTAAATTATCTGACAGTTTAGATAGAGGTAGTGTTTTGATATCCGCAACGAATGGCAAAACAACAACGACAAGGTTCCTGAGCGACATTCTTGCTAACGCCGGAGTTGCTTGCGTTTCAAATACGTCAGGAGCAAATTTAAAAAGTGGTGTAGCAACTGCATTGCTTACTAAAGAACAGCATCATGAAATGGGAGTCCTCGAGGTCGACGAGGCTGCTTTGCCAGAAATCGTGGAAGAGAATAGGCCCCGTATGTTGATTCTTATGAATTTATTTCGAGACCAGCTAGATAGGTACGGTGAACTTGAAAGTATCGCAAAGCGATGGAGAGAGATGGTTCTAGCACTTCACCCAAACACGAAATTATTGGTGAATGCCGATGATCCTGTACTAGCGACTATTGGGTTGCAACGGCCTGGAACTATTTTTTTCGGACTTGGGGACGCTTCTAGTTATTCACGTGACAAACTCCAACATGCTTCGGATTCGTCGAACTGTCCACAGTGTTCCGCGCCGCTATCGTACGAACACCTTACGTTAAGCCATATGGGAGACTGGCGGTGCGAAAGTTGTAGCTTAGCTAGGCCACAATTAGATTTTGCAGTGTCAAGAATTCGTCTCGATGGGCTAAACGGGAGCGATTTCACTATCAATAGCGAATCGGGCCTCCATGAAATCTCATCTAAAATGCCAGGACTCCACAATGTTTATAATGCCCTTGCTGCCTTTTCTGCTGCCAGTGACCTCGGCATTGACCAAGAGGGAATTGTCTCCTCAATTAGCAAAACAGTTGCAGCATTCGGAAGAACAGAAAAGATCTCAATCAATGATCGGGAGCTACATATCTTGCTTGCCAAAAACCCTGCAGGAGCAAATGCAAACATTGATACTTTACTTCTGCAGCCAGGCCCGCTTCATTTATGTGTGTTATTGAACGATCGAATTGCTGACGGAAGAGATGTGAGCTGGATTTGGGATGTGGATTACGAAAGGGTACTCAATAAAGTTGAAACACTTCACGTTGGCGGTGAACGTTCTTACGATCTTGCGCTACGTTTTCTTTATGGTGGGTTTGATAAAGAGAAAATAGAGGTAGCAGATAGCATTCCAAAACTTTTGGATAGCTTGATCTCTTCAACTTCGGAGAATAGCAAGTTATTTGTATTACCGTCATACACCGCAATGCTTGACTTGAGAGATGAGCTAGTCAAGCGGAACGTAACGCATGCTTTTTGGAAGGACGGGAAATGACCGAAGTCCGTATATGCCACCTCTACCCAGACCATATGAATATTTATGGGGACCGAGGGAATATCTCTGTTTTGACGAAAAGACTGCAATGGCGGGGCTATTCTTCCAAGGTAACCAATATCGGAGTTGGTGATAAGTACGTACCAGGTGATTTTGACCTTTGTTACCTTGGTGGGGGTCAAGATAAAGATCAAAATATCATTGCGCTTGATTTGGCAAAGAAATCATCTGCTCTTGCTTCAGCGGTTGACGATGGCGTTGCTTTTCTGTGGGTATGCGGCGGTATTCAATTAGCTGGGAAAAGGTATGTTGATGCCTCGGGGAACGAACTTCAGGGCGTAGGTATACTTGATCTCGAAACTATCGCCGGGACGGAACGCCTTATTGGAGATATAGCTATAAGATCCTCTGTAGAAGACAGAGAATTTACTGTTGTCGGGTATGAGAATCATATCGGGCAAACTTATCTTGGGTCAGATTCTCGTCCACTGGGGAAAGTGCTACATGGGTACGGTAATAATTCTTATGACCAAGTTGAAGGGGCAGTTCAACAGCGAGTCATTGGAACATACTTGCATGGGCCACTTTTGCCTAAGAACCCTGATTTAGCTGATTTGATCCTAACTTGGGCACTAGAGCACAGGACATCCGAATCGGTATCACTAGAGAAATTAGAAGATGATTTCGCAGTCCTTGCCCACGAACGAGCTGTTGTTCGCGCTGGGCTGAAACGTTGAGACGGGTTGCCCCAAGTAGCCTGTTAGGGGCTAGGTTTTAGATATGTCAGATCGTTTTTCCTATTCAAATCCATGGGAAGGAGGGAACGAGCCATGGTTTAGGGTAGGGCGAGTTGACGTCACTACTACTGTCGCACTTATATCTTTGGGGATTCTCTCAGTTTTCGTTTGGACCCTTGAAGGTGTTCAGCATGAATTTAGTAGAAAGATTCTTTTGAATTCAGACAAAATATCTGAAGGTGAAATATGGAGGTTGGTGACTTGGCCTCTAGTTAATGAACCTTCTATTTGGACTATTTTTCTTTTCTTTATCCTTTATTTACTTGGAAACCAGCTTGAGAACTTGATGGGAAGACGGCCTTTCATGTTTTTCTTGCTTTTACTGACGGTGTTACCTGGAACTGCGGTTTTCCTCTACGGACTGGGGAACTCTGCGTCTCAGTTAATGTTTGGGCTCCGATATGTTGAGCTTGGCGTTCTGATAGCTTTCGCTGCCCAATACCCAACAGCTCGTTTCTGGCCAGGCGTTCCCGCTTATGGAATAGTAGGGGTCATTTATGGCCTTGATATTCTTCAAGCATTGTCGGTACGGTCAGGGCCTCAACTGATAATGCTTATTGCCGTTGCTGCAACTGCACTTATAGGTTTCCGGTCGTTCGGGTATGCAAATGATTTGCACTGGATCCCTAAAGTGCGGTTGCCATCTGCGGTAACTGGGATGACTCCGGTACGGCGGTCCCGAGGCACTAGACGCTCAGCTAAACGGCGGCACTTGAAGACGGTTACTGAGATACGAGAAAGTGGGGCCGAACGCGAAATAGATAAAATTCTAGATCAAGTCGCTGAGTCAGGTATCAATAGCCTCAGCAAGACGCAACGAAAAAAACTAGAAGAGCACTCAAAGAAATTACGCGAGAGACGTGATGAATAGAACAGCGTGGCCCAAAATTTTTCCTGCTGAATACGTCAGATCCAAGTTCTTCCCTGAGACTCAGTTTTGTATAGTGCTTAATCTGCATGGCTACTGAATCTGACTTCACTCTCGCAAAAAAATCTGCGACACTAGCAGGGCAATTACTTCTTTTATTGAAGGACTCTTGCAAAGGAGCTCAGATTGCTCCAGAAGCCTTAGGGAAAATTGCTGACAAAAGGTCTCACGAATTGCTGTACAGGCTTATCAAGGATGTTTCCCCCGGTGACGCGATACTTTCTGAGGAACAAGAGGACAATCTCGAAAGATTAGGTTCAAATCGCGTTTGGATTATAGATCCACTTGATGGAACAAAGGAGTTTCAAGAAACTGGTCGCGCGGATTGGGCAGTCCATGTTGCTCTTGTAGAAGAGGGAATCCCAACGGTAGGGGCCGTCGCAATACCAAGTATTGCAACTACATTCTGCAGTAATGATAACCCGAGCAACTATGAGGAGATTTCTGAAGTACGAGTCATTTGCAGCCGGACGAGACCTGGTCCTGCTGCCCAAGTAATTGCCGATAAGCTATCCGGCAGAATAATTCTCTTAGGCTCTGCAGGAGCGAAGGCAATGGCCGTAGTTTTAGGAAATGCAGAGATATATGTTCACACTGGGGGTCAATATGAGTGGGATAGTTGCGCTCCCGTGGCTGTTGCGTTAGCCAATGGATTACATGCTTCACGATTAGATGGATCGCCCCTTGTCTACAATCAGCGCAATACGTACATTCCCGACCTTTTGATTTGTCGCAAAGAGTTAGCAGATAACGCTCTAGGTATTTTCAACTAGTGCTTTTAGGCTAAAGTCTCAAGATGCGCATAATCATACTCCAGTGCTCTGTATCGTACGAGGGCAGGCTCGAAGCGTACCTTCCTTCAGCCAAAAGACTGATATTAAGTAAATCAGATGGATGTGTTGCAATACATGCAGATGGAGGCGCATATAAGCCCTTAATGTGGATGAACGCACCCAACCGGATTACCGAGTCGCAAGAAGAATGGGTAGTTACCAATCCCAAGGGAGAGAAGCTTCGCATCAGAATTGAAGAAATCTTTTCTGATACGTCTCATGAATTTGGCGATGACCCAGGGTTAACCAAAGATGGAGTTGAAGCTCACCTCCAGGAGTTACTTTCCGAAAATCCGGAAAATCTGGAAGAAGGACTAACACTAAGCAAAAGGGAATACTTCACTGATATTGGCCCCGTAGATTTACTTTGTCGAGACGCAAATGGAATTGCGGTAGCAGTTGAAATAAAGCGCAAGGGTGGTATTGACGGGGTAGAGCAGCTCACACGCTATCTGGAATATCTAAACAAAGACCCGAAATTAAGGCCGGTACGCGGTATCTTCGCAGCTCAACAAATAGCTCCGCAAGCTAAGACATTGGCGAAGGATAGAAAAATTGAAACTGTTGAAATTGATTACGATGAATTGAGGGGATTGGAATCCGATGCCCTTCGCCTTTTCTAGGATTCGAGCAGACACTGATCCATTTCTAGATGAATAATAAAGTATTGTGAGAGCATAGTGTCTTCAAAAAAACCATCTTCAGCTCAAAAGCCAAAACGAGCAAAATCTAAGAGCAACTCACCACTCTTGCAATTTTTTGGTAGACCTCCCTTCAAGATTTCTTTTGTCGTCATTTTGACTTTCCTCACTGCCTTAGTCGCGATGTGGGCTATTGACAGTGCACGTTTTGAAGGGAAAGTTGCCAGAAATGTTTCTGTGTCTGGTTATGATGTAGCCGGGTTATCACCTACAGAACTGTCGGTTGTACTGGAGAATATTTCGTCGACCTATTCCTCTACCCAAGTCATAATCAAAACTCCAGATGGAGAAGTTGAAACGACTGCGGGTGCAGTCGGCATTGCACTTGATCCTCTTGCTTCAGCAGAAATAATCCTTCAAGTTGGCGAAGGAAGTTTAATTACAGAACCGTTCAGATGGGCAAAGAGTCTTTTCACGAGTAGGTCATCAAATGTAGTGGTTCTTTTATCCTCAGAACTATCCCAACAATTAGTAAACACAATTGTGTCCGAGCAGCCTATTCCGATTGAACCTAAATGGAAAGTGGAGGAAGGCATTGTCGTATCACTATCTGGAATACCGGCGAAAGCATTCAATCTAGATACTATCCAGGTTGATGTGCTAGAAGCTGCTCGCGCAGGCAAAAATCCCATTGAAGTCAACGTCAGGACTAGAGACATTATGCCTGATTTAACCGATTCCCAAGCAACGGCTTTTGCGCAGTCAGTTAACGGCCTTACCGAGGATGGCTTAGCTGTATCAGTAGGATCAAGAGCTCATAATTTCTCACCTCAAGAAGTTCGAAATTGGATGCTTTTCACGATGGACGAGGGAAGACCTAGCTATGACTTCGACAAATTCAAGATTACTGAATCAATAAATAAAGCCCTCGGAGGCATTGTTGCAGATAGCGCTGATGAGCCGGAGCTTTCTGTTGAGAACGGGGAACTAAAAATCTTAAATTTAAGCGCAAAAGCCTGTTGCTCGAGTGATTCTCCAGACCTGATAATTGATGCAATTAACCAAAGGCAACGAGTCGTCAATCTGGAATTGATTGATGCATCAGATGGTACTGACGAGTTACTAAGTGCCTACGGCGTAACCGAACTGATTTCGAAAGCTACAACCCACCACCCTTGTTGCGCAAGCAGGGTAGCTAATATCCAACGATTTGCTGAACTGATGCAAGGAAAAGTTATCAGGCCCGGTGAGGCGATTTCGTTGAATAACACTGTAGGAGAGCGCACGGAGCCCAGAGGCTTTGTTGAAGCAGGAGTAATAGTCAATGGTGAACTTACTGAAGATGTTGGAGGAGGGATATCACAATTTGCAACAACCTTTTTTCAAGCCTCTTTCTACGCTGGGTTAGAGATTGAAGCCTATTTTCCCCATACGATTTGGTTTCAAAGGTACACTGACTTCGCTGGAAGGAAAGGCATTGAATCTACTATCTCGTGGCCTTCACCAGATGTAAAGGTTAGGAATACCACGCCTTACCCTATACTCATTTGGCCGACCTGGACACACACATCTGTGAGCGTAAGTCTCTTCTCGACAAAGTACTTTGACGTAGAAGTTGCCGAACAAAAGTTCCGAATGTTCGAAGAATGTGAAATTATTGAAACTGTTAGACGGAGAGTCTCCCCTGATCAGATCGAGACTTTAGATGAGTTTGTGGCACGTTATCAACCGGAAAATGGAATTGATTGTGATGGTGAGCCCTCTTACCCTCGACCTCCAGACGCACCAATTGAGGTGGAAGCGGACCTCGATGGAAATTCCGTTACTGTCTCTTGGGAGAACCCAGAACCAGAAGGTGATTTTGATATTACTGATTATTTTCCGATTGAAGAATATGTTGTTACTGCTGACCCCAGTGGGGAAACTTGTTCAGCTGTTCCCCCTCTATCATCATGCACTTTTTTAGGCTTAGAGGACGGCCAACCTTATACATTTACGGTTGTTGCAATCAATTCTGAAGGAGAGAGCGACAGTTCTGAACCTTCGAACGTTGTAACACCGTTAACGCCTGCTGAACCGACACCTGAACCAACACCCGAACCAACACCAGAGCCAACGCCCGAAAATGGAGAATAGTTCATCACGTGAGCAGGAATTCTTTCTTGCAGATAACCTTGAGGTGTGACGGAGAATTACCTTTCCACTGATGTGATCATCGTTGGGGCTGGACCTGCCGGTTGCGCTGCGGCTATTGATTTATGTCGAAATGGAATTGATGTCATTATTCTTGATAAAGCAACTTTTCCCAGAGATAAATGCTGCGGAGATGGGTTAACGACTGATGCGTTAAGAATTCTTGATGAACTTGGTTTACGACCAGAATCAATTGCAAATTGGAATGCGGTAACTGACGCAATCATTTACTCACCAAAAGGAGAACGGACGGTGCTTCCCTTACCGGAGGGGAAAGGCCAGTTTGCGGCAATAGCACCAAGGATCGAACTTGATCATCAGATTCTTGAGCTTGCTATTGCGGAGGGAGCTAAGTTACTTTGCCCGTTAGGGTTTTCAAACCTTGAACAATTTGAAGATTTCGTAAGAGTAGAGACGACAGATGGAACAGATATTTTTGCGCGCTATGTGATTGCGGCTGATGGGATGTGGTCTAGTGTTCGGAAAGCAACGAATGACGGGATAGAGGGATACCGGGGTGATTGGCATGCGTTTAGACAATATTTTGCTAATACTGGACCTAACGCACAACATTTAACTGTCTGGTTTGAACCGGACCTGCTTCCTGGGTATGTGTGGCTTTTCCCACTTCCAGGACAGCGCGCCAATGTAGGTTTTGGTATTTTGCGAGATCGCGACCACAGACTTAAAGATATGGGGCGCTTATGGAAGGACATATTAGCCAGACCCCATCTTCGAGAAATTTTGGGGAATGAGGCAATTCCAGAGGGCACTCATAAAGCTTGGCCTATTCCGACAAGGATGGCTGAACTAAAAGCTACTAGCGATCGCGTGCTCTTTGTTGGGGATGCTATCGGAATAGCGGACCCTATGACAGGAGAAGGAATCGCGCAAGCTTTACAATCTGGGAGATTAGCCGCCGCCGCGCTTACGAAGGCAGGACCTTTTGATGTCTCAAAGGCAGAGTCCCAATACCGTTTATCGCTCGATAAAGCCCTAGCGCGAGATCATAAGTTTGCAGGGCAGTTGCAATCTCTCCTGACATCTTCTATGGCGACTGAATTGGCGATCAAAGCAGCAAATATGAATGCATGGACTAGACGCAACTTTGCCCGCTGGCTGTTTGAGGATTATCCAAGAGCTCTTGTAATAACACCTGACAGATGGAGCTTTGGAGCTCTAAGCAATGACGGAGCGTATCAATCTAATGAGCGCGAAATGACTGCTGAGGATAATGAATTATTGTTCATCGGAGAGAACAAATGAGTGAACCAATTAACGTTTCACTTCCGCCTTCAGTTGATGACTTTGACCTAGCCATTGATACAGGGTGGGAGTATCTTCGTTCCTATGAGCATCTAAACCGAATATTCTACACAGCTTCTGCTGTTGGGGATTTTAGTTTGATTTGGCACATGCTAAATCTTGCTCGGCGCATAAACAACCCTGACCGTAGAGGGTCTATTCTTGAATTGTCCCTACTATTGGGAGCAGAATCTTTGATAGTGAATCAAGGCTTGAAAAGGCTTTTCAGGCGAAGCAGGCCCGATATGGGATCGCGGACTCACCCGCATAAAATCAGAAAGCCTCAAACGTCTAGTTTCCCTAGCGGACACGCAAGTTCTGCTGTCCTCGCAGCGTCAATTCTTTCTGAAGGGAGCAAGCTGTCGGCAGTATATAAAGTGTTAGCTGCTTTGGTTGCTACTTCTAGAATCCATGTTCGAGCACATCATGCTTCTGATGTTATAGCTGGAGCAACTGTTGGTCTTATTTTCACAAAATTGATTAAATCAAAGAGGTAAAGCTATAGAGCTGAAGCTGGATGTTTTTCAACAGGTTCAAATTGCATCAAAGCCAAACGGATATCAAGCAACAGATCACTGACTTCAGCAGAAGAGATGATTTCCCTACTTTGGATTCGCTCGAGTTGTTCGTCTATTAAACCAAGAGCTTGGTCAACGCTTTGAGACATTTCCATGGTGAACTCCGTTCAGATTAGATAGGTCTAATCTAATTTTTTCTCATCTGTAGCATCTTTTGCAAACCATTCTCAAAAAAATGAGATCACCTTGGGGCTAAGTCTTCGATAGCCTGGTATGGGTCAATGCCACCAAAGGGCATTATCATCAGAGCAGCAGTAGTAACTCCATTTTCTATGTATCGATCAATATGATCACGGCATTGTTTTGGAGTTCCATGAACTACCAAATCATCGACTACGCTGTCTGGCATGGCCTCCAGAGAGCCCGCGCGATCACCGCTATCCCAGAGTTGCCAATGCTCCCCTAGAACATCTGATCTGCCTAGCCACTCATGGAACTTCCTGTACACAGGGACGTTAAGGTAGGATGCTATTGCTCTCTTGGCTTGCATTCTAACTGTTTCCGAATCTTCGTTAGGGCAAACAAATATTCGTGCAACTATTTCTTTATTGGGTCCTTGGTCGTGGACTACTTTTGAAACAGTTTTAACATCCTCTGCAGATAACCAGTTAATGATTGCCCCGTCTGCTTCTTGTCCTGCTAGTCGGAGCATTCCCTCCCTCAGCGCTGCAACAAGAATTGGAACTCGTTCAGTTGGTGGTGGCATTCCTAACCGAAAACCTTTTACCTGCATCGTTTCAAATTCTGCGTCTACCTTTTCGCCACTTAACGCTATTTTGAGAAATCGTACGAGGTCACGAGTTTTTTTGTATGGTTCTTGGAAAGGAATACCGTTCCAGGATTCAACTATCACGTTGGATGAGGACCCGATACCTAGGACGAAACGCGAGGGTGCAATAGCAGCCATCGTTGCGACTGATTGCGCCATTAACGCTGGACCCCTAGTGAATGCTGGGACGATGGCGGTACCTAGTCTTAACTCTGGAGCGTGAACAGCGCCGAGGACAAGAGGCATAAACGCGTCTGGGCCATTTGCTTCCGAAGACCAAGCCTCTTTGTATCCGAGTTCAACTAGTTTTCTAAAGCCCGCTTGTTGGTTATCAAGTGCCATTGGCAAAGGCACTGTCATTGCGTAGTTACCCATTCAATTGCCTATTCATATGTGTAGAAACCCTTTCCGGTTTTTCTTCCTAAATGCCCTGCAGTTACCATACGTTTCAAAATGGGAGGTGGTGCATATGTGGGCTCTTTGAATTCATCGTAAAGGACCTCAGCAACCAATTGAAGGGTGTCTAAGCCGATAAGGTCTGATAACTCTAGAGGGCCTTGGGGGTGAGCGCAGCCAAATTTCATTCCAGCATCAATATCTTCTTTTGAAGCTTGTCCCCTGTCATACATATGCATTGCTTGAAGTAAATAAGGTACCAGTAGGCGGTTAACTACAAAACCTGCGCGATCAATTGTCCTGATTGGGTGCTTACCCATCACTTCTCTGGTGAATGACTCCACTTTATCTAACGTCTCTTCAGAGGTTACCTCGGAAGCAATCAATTCAACTAAAGGTTGGACAGTCGCTGGATTGAAAAAGTGCATACCAAGTACTTGTGGTCCGCGATTGGTGGAGTCTGCTATCTCTCCTATGGAAATTGAGGATGTGTTTGAAGCAAGAATGCCATCTTTTTGGACAATTTCATCAAGTGTTTTGAATACAGATGCTTTGACTGAAGGGGATTCTACAACTGCTTCAATCACAAGGTCTCTGTCTGTGAGTTCATCAAACGTTGTAGTGAAGGATATTCTGTTCAGGAGCCCTGCTCTATCTCCATCAGTCATCTTTCCTCGTGACACTGCTTTTTCTGTGCTTACTTCTAATTTCTTTTGAGCTTGCTCGGCCAGCGAAGCATCAATCTCTACGACGATGGTATCGCATCCCGATTTAGCTGCCACTTCCGCTATTCCGGACCCCATTGTTCCGCCACCGATGACGGCTATTTTCTTAATAGTCATGACTTATCTCCTTGTCCTTGAGGAAGGTTACTAGGGTCTGAAGACTTATGGCAAAGATATACGAAAAGAGGGTAAGAATAGAATTGTCACACCCGTGGTGGACAATGAGAATATGGAAAAACAACTAACTCTCATTGAAACAAATAACACCAGTTGGCAATTAACTGATGCTGATAAAGAAGTCGCCAGGCGTGGCCTTGCAGCTTCGAGGAAGGCACTTCAGGAGGGGCGAAGACGGCTCGCTGATCTCCTGAATGCTGCATAGATCGGGTAACTAAGCCACCTAGGTCATGTGTTTAAGGGTTTGATCAACACCTCAAGCATATGTTGCCATTCCTTGGTTGATCTGATTGCGCTCATTGTGAGCAAATACTTTTCATATTCGCCGTCAACTTTTAGGTTTCCTTGCATAAAGCAAGCAACTATGGACTTTTCCTGCTGCAGGATGGAAAGTGCTTCTTTGTATGTCGTCGTTATAGAACAGGTCGGGGACGGATGTTTTCCTAATTCTGCGTCCGTTATTTTCCCTTTTTTGATGTCAATGTAGTACCGAACTTTACCTTGAGGTGCTCCAGAAATTTCGTATTGGCATGTGATGGAAAGATCTGCTGAGGGCAATTTTGACCCGTGTTGTTTCAACGAATTTAACCATTCTTCGCTAAAGAGGTCGTTCATTCTACACCTTTGAAAAGGTCGGTTTCCCTATCTATTGGACCTACTCTGCTGAAAGCTAGTATGTAATCATCCCAGGGATACGCTTCAGCAGATTTTTCTGACGGTAGCCCAAACCAGAATGGAGACTCAGGGTCAACTTGTGTCGCGTGAGCTAAAAGAGCGTCTGTTCTTCGTTGAGAAAACTGGGATACGTCAATTTTTGTGGTGATTCGGTGGTCCTGTGACGGTCGGTCAAACCATGCTTCATTGAATGGAGATTCAATCTTCAGTTGAATAAACATGTTATGTAGTGCTTCGATACGGGCCCGACTCCAAGTTGTGTAATACAGCTTGAGTGGTGTCCATGGTTCTCCTAAGTCAGGGAACTTCAATGGGTCTCCTGCAGCCTCCCAAGCCGGCAAGCTGATATCGAATACTCTTAGATGGTCTGGGTGTTGGTAGCCTTGCTGGTCGTCGGGATATGTCACTATGACATGGGGTTTCTCTTGTCTTATAATTCTGACAAGCCTTCCAACTGCTTCATCGAGCGGAGCATTTGCAAAGCAGTCTGGGTTTGCATTTGCTTCTGTATCTGGCATTCCTGAATCTCTGTATCCTAGGTAATGGACACGCTTGTACCCTATGATCTTCGCAGCTTTTGCCAGTTCTTCTTGTCGCACTTTCGCCAGATTCTCTTTGATTTCGGGTTTGTCCATTGCGGGATTCAAAATGTCACCCTCTTCTCCCCCTGTGCAACAGACTAAGGTAGTTGTTACACCTGCGTCAGAATAAAGAGCAACAGATCCTGCTCCTTTGGATGATTCGTCGTCTGGATGAGCATGGATTGTCATCATTCGGTATTCACTTAGCACAAGGAATAACTTACACTTGTTTTGTGTGGATAATCCACCTGTAGAAATGCATATGGAAGTTTTGACGAGTAGGGTCGGCTAGAGATTTAGAGGAGATGAGGATTGGGATGAGCGGAAGACTTGAAGGTAAGGTAGCGATCATTACTGGAGGTGCCAGTGGTATTGGGGAAGGCACTGTTCGTCGCTTTGTTGAGGAGGGCGCCAAGTGCATTGTTGCTGATATTCAAGAGGGTTTAGCGCAGTCTCTTGCAGAAGAGATTGGAGAAAACGTTGCCCCATTCACACTTGATGTCGCTGACGAAGATCAAGTAAAAGCGTGCGTGGATTTTGCTGTGAATCAATTTGGGAAACTTGACGTCATGTTTAATAATGCTGGAATTCTGGGTTCGGTTGGACCCATTGCTGATATTGAGCGCGATGGCTGGTTGCGCACTATTGATGTTTTGCTCAATAGTGTTTTCTATGGGATTAAACATGCTGCACGAGTTATGCAAGGTCAAGGATTTGGTTCAATCATCAATACTGCTTCAACTGCTGGAGTTCGCGCCGGTTTGGGCCCACACGTTTACACTGCAGCAAAACATGCAGTCGTTGGTTTATCACAATCAGTTGCCACAGAATTAGGTCCACACGGTATTCGTTGTAACGTAATTGCTCCTGGTGGAACAGTTTCGGGTTTAACAGCGCGACTTGTTACTGGCGACCATCAGGATTTGGATAAAGCATCAAAACTTATTGGCGCTAATAATCCCTTACGTCGTGCCGGCACGCCAGAGGATATCGCTAATGCTGTTCTTTACTTGGCATCTGATGAAGCCAGCTTCACGAATGGGGCTGTTCTTGTCGTGGATGCAGCTGGAGAGAGCATTGCAGACAGAAATAGTCGCTTTGTTGACATGGGTTCGCAAACTGTTCAGGAAGCGGACCGAAGCGGGGTTTAGTCTGCTAATTCCTTAGTTATTATTAGTTCTTTGATTACGTGACTCAGCTCGGCCGGAAATTTGCACGGTTTCCCTTTGGTCGTTGTGCACCCGACACGTGTATTCTGAATTGCTATAACAGACTCATCTTTTGTTATTCTCTGGATCCACTGTGCTGAGGCTCTTCTGGTTTGTGCTATCCCGCTTTGGATTAAGAGGTTATCTGATAGGAAAGCGGGAGCTAAGAAGCGTGTCTCAATTTGTGCTACGACGAGAAGGTAACCTTCATTGAAAAGCTGATCAATACTTTTTCCTGCCTTGGCCATCGCAGAAATTCTTGCTTCTTCAAAGTAGTGAAGATAGTTGGAATGATTTACGTGACCGTAGGAGTCTAATTCATTGAATCGGACTTTGATCGCAGTTTCGTGCACTTTAATCGTTCAGAACAAATGTAATTTTTAGTGTCACATCGAATTTAGCGATTTTTCCATTTTCTACTGTGACCTTTTGATCTTGGACCCAGGCACCATCAACATTATCTAGCGTCCTTGCGGCTCTTTCAATTCCTTTTTTGATGGCATCGTCGAAACTGATAGTTGACGTTGATATTACTTCTGTGATCCTTGCGATGGTCATTCTGCCCCCATTTACAACTTTTGGTGATTGTTAAAGTCTAGCCTTCTGTGGCTGTTTCAAAACTAGGAACTTCAACTCCGGGTAGATAATACGTGAACATTTCGGTGATTGTTTTGACTATGTCAGCTGGATTAATCTGCCCTTTGGCTTGATCAATGGTTATGACATTACTGTTCATATGAATTTTTTCGATTCCGCCCAGATTGAATATCGCCTTTGCTAGTTCATCAGGGGGGCGCGTTCCCAGTATTTCTTGATCAAGGGAATAGCGTTCGTGATCCATTCCGGTAATACTTCGGTTGATTTCAAATCGAAGCACTCCGGGTTTTGTGACTGATTTTTGAATGACTGTTACTGGTTGACCCATGATGTGATCGTAGCTGTTCATCGGATGGTATGCCGAGATGTAACCGATGAACTTAGGAACCCTTCGTCTTTTCAGAATAAAGATTCTTGAGATGGATTCTTTCTTGGCTTCGGTGCTTGAGTGTACGGGGTGTCTTTCATGTATTTCCATGAAATTCGATGCAGCGGTGTTGGGCCTGATTCATGTAAAGCTCTTTTATGCTTTGGACATGGGTATCCCTTATTGGAGTCGAATGCAAAGTCTGGGAATGATTTGTGATGGTCTTTCATAATTCTGTCTCTTGTAACCTTTGCGATGATAGACGCAGCGGCTATTGATAAACACTTAGCATCACCCTTGATGACCATAGTTCTATTTGCTTTGCCGATAATATCCCCTACGAAGTCCCACTTTCCGTCAATTAGAGCGTGATCTATATCTATGTTGAGTGAATTTAGGGCTCGATTTGTTGCTAGCTTTTGGGCATATGACATACCGAATTGATCGCATTCTTGGTTCGTAGCATGTCCGACGCTCCAATATGAGCACCAATCGGTTATGGAGTCATATAGCGACTCTCTTTCTTTCTCATTGAGTGCTTTTGAATCTCGTACTTTATAAAGTCTTTTATCTTTGGGGATAATTGCAGCGCCGATAGTGAGCGGTCCAGCCCATGCTCCTCGGCCGACTTCGTCTATTCCTACGACATGTTTATTCCCAGCGGACCAAAGAATGCGTTCAAATTTCCTTGTCGGTGCGTTGCGTTTGTTTACTTTTCTCAGAGGAGCCGACACATACTGAGGTTAGCTGAACTTGAAATCCGGTCAAGGGTCTTTATTGAAAGGTTCCACCATCCTCCGATTCAGGCTTTAGCCGGTTTCTCAGAGGACTAGTTTCTGCGTGGATCGACACAGCAGTCTCTTTTGGAAACTGTTTGGAGAGTAGTGTTTCGCCTATATGTTCGGTACTAAACCAGCTTTTATCTAGGCTCCATGCATTGACTTTGATCCTTTGGGGAGTGTCTGCTTCCCATAGAAGGGCAGGTGATGTCCCATGCCATCTAATTGCGTACCCAATGTTTCCGGAACTGATGGGCGCGTTCCTGATCTGAATTCCAACCCCAATCCAATCTCGATTGTACGAGGGAGCAATTTCAATTTGTTTTTCTCCAGATGGCAATTTGTTCTCTTGAATATATCCTGCACGAATTGCTAATAAGAAGAGTGCTGAAAAGACAGGGTCTTGCTGCCTTGAACCGGCGATGATAGACCCTGTAGGGTCGGTTTTAGAGAGAATTTGATCCAAAGTTAAAGAACTTTGTTGAATCTGAAGGTACTCGCCGAGTATCTCAATAATCGTTTGATAAGAGTTCGTATATTTTTCAAATGGGGAAGGGCTTTCTTGACTCCCTGCTGCTTCTTCAATCTTCACAAGTTGATTTTGGAGTTCCAATGCTAATGATTCTCGTTGCACTGATTTGAAGATTTCGATTGCTGCTCTTAGGGAGACTATTTCTAGAGTGTAATCTCGTTTTTTTAGTCTGCGTTTACCTGGCAGTGATGCGAGAAGTTGGCGCACTGTTTCATTAATCCACGGGATGATGTCTTCCACTTCCTCTTTTTTTGTGCAGAATTCTATGTACTTCTGCCAAAGGCATAGTGCATGGAGCGCTTCTTTGCTGACACTATTTTTGAATAAGTTCGACGGCATACTTTCCATGTACTTGAAGATTAGTTTCTTCGCTGAATCAATATGGCCCCATGCTAAGAGTGCAAGGACGGTTAGTGGCACCACAGGTTCATCTGAATTTACCTTCCAAAATGGTGAAGTGACGTCCTGATCAGACCCTATTAGAAGGTGCCTTCTAGCTGTGTTCAAGACCGAGGCAAATCTGTTGTCATCGGTTTGTATTTCCATGCCACTTTCGAAGTGCTTTTGCCAGCCATTTGAGATCTCATCAAATGAGGGCGTGAGTTCTAAGGCTGGAAGATGATCTAGATCATGATTATTTATAACTAGTTCGAGCTTTGTTGAGTGCGGTAGGGGGAAAATGAGAGCACTGTCACTATTCGCGTTGCCTATAGATGATGCGATAGTTCTAAGATCCCTGATTTCAGCGTTCGTTATCTCATCCGTGAGATTTTCGTATCCTGAGCCGGATGTTGAGATTCTTGGGGATTTGCTTGAGATTATGATGGGCTTTTCATTACTGCTTATGGTTGTGGAATTAATTTCAATGGGGCCAAAATTTAATAGCATTATGCTTATCGCTACTGGGATGGGTGTCTCATTATAGAATTCGATTTTCGTTACGCTTTGACCTTCCCATGGGATTACCTCAACGCGCTGGGTGATGTCTCCTCCTGGTACTCTCATTCGAGTTACCGTAGTAATTTCATTGCTGTCTACACTTTGTCTGATAGATGATCTTTCTTGCGAAAAATGCCATCGATCGTCTGCTCCGACTCCCCAACATATTCTTTTGGTAGCACCAGACCATGAGAGATTGCCAGAGGAGTCTAGGTCCAGCATTACGTTATGTCCTAATATCCCTAGTTCTGGCATTATATCCTGACCTTACACATCATCTGTGATTATTTTAACCACTACCGCTCTGATCGCTGTTCCCTCATTAGCAGAATATCGTATGCATCTGTGACCGTTGTTTTTCCCTGCAGAACAGCTGTGACTTGGTCACTAATAGGTGTTTCTACTTTGTGTGCCGCTGCAAGGGAGGTAACTGCAGGAGCTGTTACGACACCCTCTGCAACGTTATTCATTCCTGCTAGGACTTCTTGAGTGTTTCTCCCCTTGCCTAATTGTTCACCAACATACCTATTTCTGCTTTGAGGAGAAAAGCAGGTGGCTACTAAGTCTCCTAACCCTGCGAGTCCGGAAAAAGTTTCGGGTGCCCCACCCATCGCGCTACCTAATCTTGCTAATTCTGCTAAACCTCGGGTAACTACAGCTGCTCTCGTATTATCGCCCGTTCCTAACCCCGTTGTCATTCCTACTGCTAATGCAAGAACATTCTTGAATGCTCCTCCTAACTCGCATCCGATTACATCTTCGCTTGTGTAGACCCTGAATGTCTCTGTTGAGAAAACTTCGAAGGCTTGGGCACGTAAAGATTCATTTTCCGTCGCCACAACTGCTGCTGTGGCATCTCCTGCAAGTACCTCGGCAGCTAAATTGGGTCCGGTAAGTACTCCGGTAGGTCTGCCGGGTGACTCAGATGCTATGACCTGCGTCATCGTTAGATTAGTTTCCTGTTCGAGTCCCTTTGTAAGACTAATAATCGGGGTGTTGGTTTTCGATAATGGCAATAACTTTCGGAGAACTTCTCTATAGCTCTGAGATGGGATAGCCATCAGGATAATGTCGGCGTTATTTGTTACCTCAGCTAGATCTTCTGAAGCGGTCAATTGTGGATGAAGTTTGCTTTTCCCTAGGTACTTGATGTTTTTTTTCTTTTGCTTTATTGATCTGGCGACTATTGGATCTCGACACCATAATTTTGTCGGCAGGTTATGAGATACTAGGTGGGCAACCGTTGTCCCCCAGGACCCGCCGCCTACAACTGCTACTTGAAATGTCACGCTTGCATCGTAGCGCTAGAATCTATAGGAAAGTGCCTAAAGGTTGCGTACGCAGAGTATTTTATGAATGACAGAGCTGTATTGATCCCTATTAAAGATTTTGAGTCGGCAAAAGTACGTTTGTCTAAAGTACTCGATTCGGATGCACGGGCTGATTTGGCTAAGGAGCTAGCTACTTCGGTTGTCACGGCTTGCAATGAAAATCCGGTTTTCATAGCGTGTGAGGATGATGCTGTTGAATCTTGGGCTCGTGATTTGGGTGCAGAAATTCTTCGCAATCCCTCTGATGGCCTTAACGAAGCAGTGGATTTTGGTTTTCGTGACTTACAAAAAAGAGGCTTTGAGAGTGTGTTGATAACCCATGGAGACTTGATTTATCCTGAGGGGCTTCCCTCCTTGTTCGGGATGGAAGAAATAGTTATCGTTCCAGACACGGAACTTGATGGCACGAATGTCCTTGTATTGCCGACACGTATTCCTTTCGAATTTAGTTATGGACCTAACTCATATACGCGTCACTTAAAGTCTGCATCTAAGTCGGAAGCGCAGGTTCTTGTCGTAACGGATTCGAAATTTGCGTTTGATATTGATGACCCTGATGATCTCCACCATGTTCTTTAGACCCTCTTTTGTAGGTCTAGAATAAATATGTGGTTACCAAAAATCTAGAAGTCCCTAAAAGAGCTTTAGCTATTGGGGCTCACCCTGATGACATTGAATTTGGAGCTGGCGCTACTCTTGCCAAGTGGTCTGATCATGGTTGCGAGGTGAGTATGCTGATCTGCACAGATGGGTCAAAGGGTACTTGGAATCCCGATCTTAAGAAAAGTGATCTGATCGCTATCAGGAAGGCAGAGCAACTATTAGCAGCTGAGGAGCTAAATGTGGCCGGTAAAGTCGCTTTCCTGGGCGAGGTTGATGGTGAGCTTGAAATGAGTGGAAATTTGCGTAAACGCATAACTCTCTTTATTCGAAATTTACGACCAAACGTGATACTCACTCATGACCCATGGAAGAGATACCGACTACATCCAGATCATAGGCATGTTGGATATTTGGTCCTTGATGCCATTGTCGCAGCTCGTGATCCACATTTTTTTCCTGAGCAAAATGTAGCTCCACATAGACCGGATGAACTTCTCCTATTTGAAGCAGAGTTAGAAGACCATTTTGAGCAGTGTAAAGGTTATGAAAATAATAAGTTGAATGCTCTTCTTTGCCATCAAAGCCAATTGGAGTCAACTATGGGGATAAGCGCCGCGAGTATTGATGTCGATACTGTTGCTTTTAAGAACCGGGAATTATCTAAATTAGATCGCAGGAGTGTGGGAGAAGAATTTTCGTTGACTGAAGGGTACAAAAGAATTTCTGAACTCTGATAATCAGCGTTCTATGACGAAAATACCTGACCGCACTTTAGGTTCAAAGTATGTTGATTTTGGTGGAAGTGTTTTTTTCCTATTAATGATTGCTTGAAGCTGATCCATGCTGACAGGGTGTAGAGCAAATGCGACTCCGCCCTCGCTTTGGGTTATGGACTCTAGATAGTTCAGTGGAATCGTCCCAGGTAGATAGTGAAGTCTTCCGTCTGACCCTTCCTCATTAACTTCAAGTAAGGGTTCCAAAATTCGTTTCTGCAGGATTACAGTATCTAATTCCGATGGATGTATGCGCTGTGGAGAAAGCTTGTACCAAGTACCGTCAAGGTACATACTAAGTTGCCCTGGATACTCGGGTTCAATACCTTCCGAAACATTGACTGGTTCAATATGAAAGTCCATTTCTGCAATGCGCGTTGTTAGGCTATTTGACGTCAAATTATTTAGATCTGATACATGCCTGTGAAAAGATCTAATTCTTAGTTCATCAACTGAAAACAATGCGCCTAGTATTTTTCCATAACGCTCACTTTTCCCTGAACGAGTCCAAACTGTGTGGCTGGCATTCATTCTGTGATGACCATCCACTATGAAAGTGGTCTTATCTTGAAATAAAACTAGTAATTTATCTGCAATTTTCTCTGGTACTCGCCATATGGTTTGCTCTAAATTGTCTTCTCTGCAGAAGTCAAGAACAGGTTTGGTCTCCATCGCTTCTTCAATAAGAGCATTAACCTCTTCATCGCTATCGTAAGCAAGGGCTACTGGAGAGGAATGTATTCCAATCTGCTCCAAATGGTTTGCAAGGTCATTTGCGCGAAATTCCCGTGTTCTTTCATGAGGAACGATCCGGTCGTCTTCGAACGCTTTAATCGAGATATCGCCAACAATAGCTGTTTGTTGGTGTTCTTCGTAGGACAATTTATAGAGGTAAAGTGCTGAATCAAGTGTGTCAGAATATGCTCCGGCATCTAATAATCTTTTGAGAGCCTCACTGTTTGCGGCTGTCCTCTTCTCTAGAGGAAGAGAGGACTTCGCGCTAGTCACATGAAGGAAAACGTATGGATCTTCATCCATTAATTTCTGCCTCTCAGCTCCGCGTAGCATGTCATATGCAGGTGAAACAACGCGCTCTGCCCACTCAGGTTTAACCAATTTGGCTGAGACCCTATTCAGAAGCTTAGCTTTAGACACTTTTGGCATTCCTTTGGTCTAGAAGCGAAACCCCAAGGACATTATCTAGTCTGAGTAGATTCTCATAAAGGTCAGATGGCATATCCCCGACGACTTCAATAGTTGAGACAGCCGCATTTTTGCCTGCAAAGACCTTGTTGTCCATGTATTGGACGTTTAGCTCCGCAGCGCGCAGTGCTGACAAAACAGAAGCTAAGACTCCTACGCGGTCAAGATGACGAACTCTTACTTGTGACGTGCCGTCACCTGCTGGTGATTGGTTGACACAATTCAAGGGAGATCCTTGTTCAAAGCTAGTTATCGCATCTACTATCCCTTGTGCTATAGCTTTACTGGCTTGAGTTGTAGAAGCACCTATATGGTGGCTACCAACAACCGAAGGGTTACTAGCAATCTGTGATCGGAAACTTCCCTCCCCCTTTGAAGGCTCATCTCTGAAGACGTCAAGGCCAGCTTTAAGGCCACGCTGGTTAATCGCTTCAAGGAGCGCTTCTTCATCAACTATCTCTCCACGGCTTGTGTTAATAAGGATTGCGTCATCCATAAAATGTTGCAATAAGTCACGATTAATCAACGCATTAGTCTCATGATTGTATGGGACGTGCACAGAGACTATGTTGCTCTGAGATACTAGTTCTTCTTTCGTGTCAACAAGTTTGACACCTATTTGACGGATCTTTTGTTCGATCTGAGGTGTTCTTCCAGGTTTTCTTTGCCCTATCACCTTTATTCCGAATGCCTTTGCTCTTTCCGCTACACACAATCCGATATCGCCTAACCCTATGACTCCCATTGTTTTACCTTGTAGGCCTTCAGCTTTTGAATACAGTTTTTTATTCCATACCCCATCTCTAAGATCAATTACTCCATCAGCTATCCGACGATCAATGGCAAGCAGTAGGCCGAAAGTCAATTCTGCAACTGCCACTGCGTTTCTCCCCGGAATGTTGCAGACATATATTCCCTGACTTGAAGCAGCTTCAACATCAATTGTATCTGTTCCTGCACCTGCTCTAATGATTAACTCGAGTGCATTTGCTGCCTCTATGCTTTCCGCAATTACTCTTGTGCTTCGCACAACAAGGACTTCAATATCCTCAAGATGCTCATGTAGATCAACTTCTGTACAAGCCGGATTAGAGGTGACCTCATGCCCTAGACTTTCCAGGCCTGTGATAGCAGATTGGTGTACTTTATCAGCAATTAGAATTTTCATTTGTCTCCTTACCAAGCAAAGCGCCGGCATTTGCGGGCGTTTCGGTCAATAACTAATCATATTGTAGTTGCTTTCTAGCGGTGATCGCTACAACAGTCGCCATGATTCACACTCAAGCTATTTCATGAGTTAATGTACACACATACTCAAGGAGAAAAATGAGCGAAGAACGCGAAAACCTGACATGGGAGAATTACGGAACAGCATCACGAGAGTTAGCGAAAATAGTTGCGGATGACAATTACCAACCTGATATTATTCTGGCGATCGCACGAGGTGGCCTTTTTGTTGCTGGCTCTCTTGGCTACGCTTTATCCGTCAAGAATCTATACGTGATGAATGTTGAGTATTACACAGGCGTTGAGGAAAGATTAGATGTCCCCGTAGCCTTGCCTCCTTATCTTGATTCGATTGACCTCCGAAACGCCCGAGTATTGATTGCCGATGACGTCGCTGATACCGGGGCCACACTTGCGTACGTTCATGAATTCTGCAAAAGCGAAGTTGCTGATGTTCGCAGTGCGGTTTTATATGAGAAAAGCCCTTCAATTATTAAATGTGAATATGTCTGGAAGAGGACTGACAATTGGATAAATTTTCCTTGGTCAACTGAAGAGCCTTTATTACCTCCGGCTGATGGACGAGCAATTGTTCTTGATGCGTGACGCCTAATTAGACCGACAGCACCTTAAATTGTTCCGTAGCAATCTTCTACTCGGTAGCATGTTGTTATATGGACTTTTTAATTGCCTCTTCAACGGAGAACCTCTGTGAGTTATTAGCCGAGGATCCAACGCGCCAACTTCTGGCAGGCGGTACTGATTTCATGGTAGAAGTCAACTTTAGACACCGCGATGTTTCAGGGATCATTGCCATTGACCGCATTGAAGAGCTCAAACAATGGAGACATGATGGCGATTCTGTGGTTATCGGTTCCTGTGTCACATATCGCGAAATTGAACGTGGACCTCTGGCAACCCTCATTCCGGCACTTGCTCAGTCAGCTAGAACTATAGGGTCGCCCCAAATACGCAATGCTGGAACTATTGGCGGCAATCTTGCAACTGCGTCTCCTGCCGGCGACATGATCCCAGTATTATTAGCTCTAGGGGCTCAAGTTAATGTTCGGAGTAGGTCTGGTATCAGGGAATTGCGGGTAGATGAACTGATTACAGGTGTGAAGACCAATTCGCTTCTTGAGGACGAATTTATTGAATCAGTGCGCGTTCCAGTCCTTCGCGGTCCGCAAGAGTTTCTTAAAGTTGGCCCAAGAAACGCAATGGTTATTTCTGTTACCTCTCTTGCCATGATTACAGATGTTGAAACAGAATATATTGGTATTGCATTAGGATCTGTCTCCGCAGCACCATGTCGAGCTAAAGACGCAGAGCATTTTATTAGCCAGAACATTGATTGGGTCAACATGACGGTTCAATCCAACACTATTGAGAATTTTGAACNCTTACTGCGGGAGTCTGCCAGCCCTATAGATGACCACAGAAGTTCCAGCGCATATCGAACCCATACCGTTGGCATCCTTGGCCGACGTGCTTTGTTGAGAATTTTTGGATTGGAAAGGTAATGGATATTTCACAGGAATCCAGAGAGTATGAACTAAATGTAAATGACTCTAGGCATNCTATTTCCGGTTCTTGGCTTGGAGAAAGTTTACTTTATGTCCTGAGAGAGAGATTAGGTCTGTACGGATCTAAAAATGCCTGTGAACAAGGAGAGTGTGGATCCTGTTCTGTGATGATGGATGATATTTTAGTGTGCTCTTGTTTAGTTCTTGCCGCTAATGCTGAGGGTCGAGAAATCAAGACTATCGAATCCGTCGCTGANGGAAACGANCTCTCAGATGTACAAGAAGCTTTTATTGATTCAGGCGCAATACAATGTGGATTTTGCACACCGGGACTGTTGGTGACAATACATGATTTTCTAGACTCAAACCCAGAGCCTGATGAAGCTGAAATCAAGGAAGCTATTTCAGGTAATCTATGTAGATGTACAGGCTATGGACGCATTGTTGAGGCTGTTCAGTTGGTTTCTATAAGACGGTCAAAGCGAGGTATCTGATGTCGCTTCTTGAAGAGAGTATCGCTTCTAAAGCAGGGGTCGGCGTATCTGCCAGTAGACCAGATGGTAAAGAAAAAGCTCGAGGTGACTTTCTATTCTCAAACGACCTTAGTTCAGAGGACATGCTTTGGGGGCAAACGNTACGGTCACCATACCCCTCAGCAAAAATAAGACAAATTGACTTCTCGCAGGCCCTTTCTATGGAGGGCGTTCATGCAATTCTGACTGCTGATGATGTCCCTGGGGAGAACATATTTGGTTTAGAACACCCCGATCAGCCGGTTTTGGCCTTTGATGTCGTTCGGTATGTCGGTGAACCAGTTGCTATTGTGGCAGCGAACCACCCAGAAGTTGCTAAAAGAGCTGTTGATGCAATCATTGTGGATTATGAGCAGTTAGACCCACTAGTCAATAGCCGAGAAGCGATTGAAGCTGCGCCTATTCACCCTGAAGGTAACGTTATACGCCATTTGGTCATAAAACACGGCGACACTAACGCTACTGGGGATATTGTTGTTGAAGGTGAGTACGAGGTCGGTATGCAGGACCAAGCATTCCTCGGTACGGAGTCAGGAATTGCTTTCCCTTCATCCGATGGAGGAGTTGACCTGCACATTTCAACTCAGTGGCTTCATTCTGATAGAGACCAAGTGGCGTCCGCTTTAAATTTACCTGAGGATCTTGTAAGGGTCACTCTTGCAGGGGTCGGAGGTGCTTTTGGTGGCAGAGAGGATGTGAGTATGCATGTGCATCTCTGCATGCTTGCCATGCATACAGGTAGGCCAGTTAAAATGGTTTACGACCGCAACGAATCGTTCTTGGGTCATGTACATCGTCACCCTGCGAAGATTTGGTTTCGCCATTATGCAGATACATCGGGTTTATTGGTCAAGGTTGAAGCTAAAGTGATCCTTGATGGAGGCGCATATGCCTCTACGACATCAGCTGTTTTAGCAAATGCGTGTTGCTTCTCGNTTGGCCCTTACCGTGTTTCTAACGCTTTGATTGAAGGGTGGGGTGTGAGGACGAATAACCCACCATGTGGTGCGATGAGAGGCTTCGGGAATGTCCAAACCTGTTTTGCTGCTGAGGCACAAATGGATAAATTAGCCAACGCATTATCTTTGGACCCAGTTGAATTTAGGCTTCTAAACGCTCTTAAGACTGGCGACACTCTGATTACAGGTCAGGAGATTACTGGGACTGCCCCGGTCAAGGAAGTACTCACTTCTCTATCTGGTTATCCTCTTCCGACAGGTATTAGAGATGACATTCTNGAGTTACCAGGTGGAACAGGAAGGACAACTGACATCTCACATGTGAAGCGAGGGATTGGGTACGCAGCTTCAATCAAGAATTTGATGTTTTCAGAAGGTTTTGATGATTTCTCTGAAGCTCGTTGCATAGTTTCAGACGGCGAAGTTTCAATCAAATCAGNATGTGTTGAGGTCGGGCAGGGTTTCGTTACTCTAGTAAACCAGATCGTTGAAGAGACTCTCGGTGTCTCTGAAGCAGTCATTCTTCCGGCAGATACTTCAATAGGCTCTGCAGGTTCAACTTCAGCAAGTAGACAAACATGGATGTCAGGTGGGGCGGTCTTAAAAGCCTGCGAAGCAGTAGTCCACTCATTAATGTCAGTTCTGCAGAACGAGAGCGGCGTTGAGTTTGAAAGAGTGGGATCAAACTTGATCCCAAAAGATGGTTCAGATGCAATAGGGATTGCTGTTGCACTGCGTGGGCGAAATTTTGATGAGCATGTCACACATCGCCATTTGCCTACATTTCCGCTTGACCAGAATGGGCAGGGAAATGCGCATGTTTCATTTGCCTTTGCAGCTCACCGGGCTGTAGTTGACGTAGACGAGGAATTAGGCTTGGTGCGCGTCGTCGAAATAGCCACTTCCCAAGATGTCGGTCGAATTTTGAATCCCGTTCAGGCTAGAGGCCAAATCGAAGGAGGAGTGGCTCAGGGATTAGGCCTTGCTTTACTTGAAGAGCTTGTCCTCTCAGATGGAAAAATCGCTAATGCTAATTTCACTGATTATCTACTTCCGACAGCGATGGACACTCCCCCGATCGAGATCGCTGCATTGATTGAACAACCTGAGCCTGGCGCTCCATTTGGGGCTAAAGGTATTGGCGAGCCACCTGTTATTTCCTCTACGCCGGCTATTATTGCCGCTATTCGGGACGCAACGGGATATGAACTCAATCGTGTCCCAGTAAAACCAGAAGATATAGCACTTAGCGGGTTATAAAACTATCTATTTCCCAAGGTTAAAAACCAAAAGAAATGTAGAATTTCATAGTGGGCATGCTTTACGTTAATAGCGAGCGCCTGTGGGGGCGAATACACGATTTAGCTCNAGTTGGGGCTATTGATGGAACAATGGGGTGTTCCCGTCTTGCATTAACTGATGAAGACGCTGAAGGAAGGCGTCTTGTAATCACTTGGATGCAGGACTTAGGCATGAATATCGCAATCGATGGGATCGGTAATGTAGTGGGTACCTGGTACGGCCCGGAAACGGATACGGATTTACCTGCAGTTATGACAGGGAGCCATATTGACACCGTCAAAACAGGAGGGCGATTTGATGGCAATTTAGGTGTTCTCGCTGGATTGGAAGTCATTGAAACGATTGCTGAGCGGGGTCTCTCACCTGCACATCCAATCTCGGTTGGTTTTTTTACAGGCGAGGAGGGTTCACGTTACGCTCCTGACATGTTGGGAAGTCTTGTCTATGTTGGCGGACTTGGACTTGAATCGGCCCTTGAAATTAGAGGCATAGATGGCACGAATGTCGGCGAGGAACTTGACAGAATCGATTTCCGAGGCCATGCCCCTTGTCCGGGGCCAGTTCCGAAGGCCTTCATTGAGTTACATATTGAGCAGGGACCGATTCTAGAAGCGGAGAATATTTCCATAGGTGCGGTTGATAGCGTTCAGGGAATAAGTTGGACACAAATTACCATTGAGGGACAATCCAACCATGCTGGAACTACTCCCATGCATATGCGTCATGACGCTGGTTGGGTTGCAGGAGAGATCACATCTTTCGTTCGTCGCTTAGTTAACGAGATTGGTGGCAATCAAGTCGGAACGGTTGGGAAAATTGACCTCGTCCCTAATCTGGTAAATGTGGTCGCGTCAAAGGCTACGTTGACCGTTGACCTTCGCAACACCGATGACGCAATCCTTAAGGACGCTGAACTAGAACTTGCGAATTTCTGCGATAATTTAAGCTCTCAAGAATCGGTTCAAATACGTCGAGAGATCTTGGCACGTTTTGAACCTGTCAAGTTTGATGAAGCGTTAGTCCGTGACGTCATTCGTTTCTCTGAATCATTAGACATATCGGTCAAACAAATGACCTCAGGCGCTGGCCATGATGCCCAAATGTTCGCAAGGGTTTGCCCGGCGGCAATGATTTTTGTTCCTAGCGAGAATGGCTTATCCCATAACCCCGCCGAATTTACCTCTCAAAGAGAGATTGAAGATGGAAGTAACGTTTTGCTTCAAATGATTGCTGAGCTTTCTGGACTTCTTCATGACTGAGAGAAGTTTACGGGTAGCCGCTGCCCAAATGGGGCCAATTGGTAAAGATGATTCTAAGTCGGCAGTTGTCGACAGACTTATTGCGCTTCTCAACTTCGCATCGGAGCAGAATGTAGAACTGGTTGTTTACCCTGAGTTGACGCTTACGACCTTTTTCCCTAGGTGGTTTGTTGAGAATGAGAATGATCTTGACTTGGAATCTTTCTTCGAGGTCAGTATGCCAAGTCCTGAAACTGAACCGCTCTTTTCGAAAGCCAAAGAATTAGGGGTTGGGTTTTGTTTAGGGTACGCCGAGCTTACTGAGGAGGGCGAGAGATACAATACACAAATTTTGGTAGATACCCTTGGAAGCATTGTAGGAAAGTACCGGAAAGTACATCTTCCTGGCCATGAGGAACATGAACCATGGAGAGAATTTCAGCACCTTGAGAGACGTTATTTCCAGGCAGGAGACTCGTTCCCAACCTGGCGAGCTTTTGGAGGCATTCTGGGCATGGCGATTTGCAATGACCGTCGTTGGTCAGAGACCTACCGTTCGCTTGCTCTTGCCGGAGCTGAGTTGATCTTGATTGGTTACAACACGCCAATCCACTACGCACCTGACCCTTCACAAGATAAGCTAGCCTCCTTCCATAGTCGTTTAGTGATGCAATCAGGTGCTTACCAAAATGGATGCTATGTGGTTGGCGTTGCAAAGGGCGGGATTGAGGAAGGCGTTGAGTCGTTATCGGATTCATGCATTATCGGCCCGAGCGGTGAAATTCTAGCGGAGGCTAAAACTGATGGGGATGAGTTGGTTATCGCTGATATTGATTTAGATATCTGCAAGAATTACAAACAAACGATATTTGATTTTGCTCGTTACCGAAGACCTGAAGCATATAAGGCTATTACTAACCAGACAGGGGCTATTTCCCCGAAAGAATTATGACTACTTTTGAACTAAATGGAAAAGAGGTTACGGTACTCGGTGACCATCCGCATTTGTTAGCGGCGTTAAGGGATGAATTGGGTATTCTGTCCGCTAAAGATGGATGCTCTCCGTCTGGTCAGTGTGGTTGTTGCACAGTCATTATGGATGGGAAAGCCAGAATTTCTTGCCAACTTTCCGCTGAACGAGCAAATGGAGCCACTATTCAGACTCTAGAGGGTTTAGATTCAGAAGAAATTAACAAAATGGGGCAAGCGTTTGCAGCGTGTGGTGCCTTGCAGTGTGGATTTTGTACTCCGGGGATCATGATCAGAACAAAGGTACTTGTTGACAAAAAGGGGCCTGAACTTGAAAGAGAGTACGCTGCACGTCATTTAGGTGCCCATTTATGTAGATGCACTGGATACGTGAAAATTCTTGATGCTGTTGAGGCGTTAGCTAAAGGAGAAATACCCGAAGAGGAGCATGGTGC
>PATH01000008.1 GCA_002712325.1 Acidimicrobiaceae bacterium
AATGAACTCTATGACAGAGAGAAGGATCCGCAAGAAAAGATAAATATCTTAGCGACATCGAAAAGAAATGATGCAGATATTCAAGCGGTGGCTCAAGACCTACAAGACCGTATTCTTGAATGGCTCGTGCAAACAAGTGACGTTATCCCATGGCAACCCGACAACCGGTTCCCCTCGTTGGTTCACGGCTGGCGAGAAAAACCAGAAAACGAATAAAGCTCTATTGGCTCATTAGAGAAAGAATTGTATTGTGCAGTTCGTCTGACCCTGCACAAACTAATTGTCTCCGCTGAGTGCTTGGTTTATAGGAAATAGGGTTGCTTTCTGAATCTGTGACTTTTGCCCCAGCCTCCTTGCATATTAACGCCGCTCCCGCATAGTCCCAAATAGCTAATCCCTCTCCCATATCTACGAAAGCATCAAAAGACCCATCAGCGACTTTGCATAAATCTAAGGCAGCTGAACCGAGAGCACGATATTGTCTCCACCCAAAATGCTTTGTTGGGAGGTCATTGAAAACCACTATGGAATTTTCAATATCTGCAACTCCCGATACGACGATCTTGTGACCATTTTTCTCGGCGCCGGAACCGATTTCAGCTATGAATGTTTCTCCTGTTGCTAAATTCCTCACAAATGAAGCAACAGCCTCTTCGTTATGCACCAAGCACAGACTCAGCGCATACCAAGGCAAGCCAAGGTTTGCGTTCGTTGAGCCGTCAATCGGGTCGATAATTACAACAAAAGATTTATCTAACCCAGTCGGTTCTGATTCTTCGCTGATTACGCCCAGACCAGCAGCAATCAGTTGAGGAGTCGCTATCTCATCGGCAATGACATCATGCTTGTATTGACCTGGGTGACCGTCAGCTTTACCCCAGTCTTCAAGGGAACTAAGACTAGACATAATTTCGTCACCGATTTGCTCCGAAAGTTTAAAAAAACTGGATGCCTCCATACATAACACATTAACCGAAGAAACTTTCAAGGCTCTTATCTTACGGACGAAGACCTTTAACTGATTTAGACGTAACCAAAACTTGAGTGTAAGTTTCACAAACATGAGTAATCGAAGAGAAATGATACGCATGACCGAGGAAGAGGTTACGCAATTCATAGCATCCCAAAAGAGCCTTCAAGTTGCCACAATTAACAAAGATGGCACACCGCATCTATCAACATTGTGGTTTGACGTAGTTAATGGAGAAATCGTATTTGAAACATTCACCAAGTCACAAAAGATCAAGAATCTACAAAGGGACAATCGAATTAGTTGTCTTCTTGAAGACGGCCTTGTTTACGAAAAGTTGAGAGGCGTCCAAATTAACGGTGTAGCCGAACTAGTGGACTCTCCTGACCAAGTTCACCAGTTAGCAAAAGGCGTTATGGAGCGCAATAACCCTGAAATTCCCTCCGAAGCATTAGACGAAGTTGCAAAAGCTATGTCAGTGAAAAGAACAGCCGTAGTCGTAAAAGCTACAAAAGTTGTTTCATGGGACCACCAGAAACTCGGAGGAGCCTACTAAACAACGCAGTGACATCAGTATTGCCTGATGTAGCGCTACTTTTGTATGTGTGAGACCTTTTACTGTTCTTTTGCGCCTTGCAATCACTCTTGCTTTGGCTGGGCTTGTAGTCGGGATGATCACAGTCCTATCAGGTCCCCAACTGAAAGAAATAGCCACCTCGGGCGAATGGTCCCACTCTCCAGTGGCTCTTGCTAGCACAG
The DNA here is from genome assembly GCA_002712325.1 of Acidimicrobiaceae bacterium. Classification (GTDB taxonomy): domain Bacteria; phylum Actinomycetota; class Acidimicrobiia; order Acidimicrobiales; family UBA8592; genus UBA8592. The sequence continues at coordinate 1,730 of PATH01000008.1, forward strand.
GAACGAGATCCCTCATCTATGACCAAAATGGTGAACTCATGGCGACATTTTTTGATGAAAACCGTTCACCGGTGTTGCTTGATCTCATTCCGCAAGAGGTTCGCGACGCAATACTCGCAATTGAAGATGCCAATTTCTATAGTCACCAAGGCGTTGACCTCAAAGCTACAGCAAGGGCACTAATCGAAAATGTTGATGCAGGAGGTATCAGTCAAGGTGGTTCAACCATCACTCAACAGCTCATTAAGAACCTAGTGCTGACGCCAGAACAAACCGTTGAAAGGAAAGTGCAAGAGGCAGCATTAGCTGTTCGTTTAGAAGATCAACTTACCAAAGATGAGATATATGAGATCTATCTCAACACCGTCTATTTCGGAGGTTCAGCATATGGAATAAAGGCAGCCGCTGAAGTGTACTTTGGTCTAGATTTGGCTAACAAAAACCCAGCAGAAATCCAAGCAACTCTCGACGAAGGACTTGGCTGGCCTGAAGCAGCGCTTCTAGCCTCACTAATAAGGAATCCGAGTGTCAACGACCCTACGGTCAACCCACAAGTAGCGACCTACCAGCGACGAATCGTTTTGGATAGGCTTGCCGAATTAGGGTACTTTTCACCAGCCGAAGCAGAGGAATACGCCCAAACGCCTCTCCCCAGCGAACGATTCCAACCGACGCTACCGTCTGCAGACGACTTCTTTGTAGCCGAGGTCAGAAGAAGCCTGCTAGACGATCCGACTTTTCTAGGAGGGGGCATCCAGTCTCGGTTAGAGGACCTGCTTGGCATTAATGGAGGAATTAGAGTCTATACAACCTTTAACCCAGCAACCCAGCAAATGGCAATAGAAGCACGCGACGAAGTACTTCGAGATAAATGGGGTGTAGACCCTTTCTTCACAGTTTCCATTGCCGCAATGGACCCTGATAACGGGGCGGTACGAGCAATGATAGGAGGAGAAAGTTTTGACAGCGAAAGCCAATTCAACCTAGCAACGCAGGGGAGAAGGCAACCAGGATCTTCATTCAAAACCTTCGTGCTCGTAACAGCATTACAAAGAGGCATTCAAACGAACGACAAAGTAAACGGAGAAGGGCCTTGTGAATTCCCTGAAGAAACAGAACCAGACGGGATATATGAAGCAAATAATTTCGCTAATGATGATGGGGAAATAGCAGAAATAAAAGATTTATTACTATCCTCCTCCAACTGCGGTTTCCTCAAACTCGGTCAACTCACTGGACTTAATAACATCATTTCAACAGCAAGATTAATGGGAATAGACTCAGAAATGGACCCTGTCATATCCCTGCCACTCGGTGTTGAAGAGGTTAGCCCGATGGAAATGGCAAATGCATATGGCACGCTGGCCTCAGGGGGTATCAGAAGAGAGCCATATTTCATTGAACGAATCGAAAGGTTAGAAAATGATGAATGGATCTCTATCTACGAACATAGCGAAGATGACAGATACCTACCGCAACGCATCCTGACAGAATCTGTATCATGTTGGGCGACGGACGCTCTATGGGCAAATGTTCGTCAAGGGACCGGAGTCCGAGCTGGCTGGCCTATGGGCGCCCAACCTGCAGCCGGAAAAACAGGAACAACAGAGAACTTCGAAGACGCATGGTTCGTGGGTTACACACCGTACCTATCCACAGCTGTTTGGATGGGTAACCCAAATGAAAAAATATCAATGCGAGGAATCTACCCCTACGGGAATGTAACTGGAGGATCATTTCCAGCTGAAGTCTGGGGCGCTTTCAACGCCAAATACCATGCCGATCTCCCTACAAGAGCATTCCCATACTGCAACTCATTTACCCAAAGGGGAGAATACCTCCGAACTGCCGATGACCCCGAAGCAGGAACAAACCCCTGCCCAGGTCAGATCACTCTCGATTATTTAAGCGACGAAGAAATTGACGCATGCGAAGATGAGNTNCCTGANGGNTTCGAAGAATGCGACTACGAATATGACTATTTAGATATTGATGCTACCCGCGTCACGATTTACTGTGGAGACCCGCCACCCGAAGAACCAGAAGAAAGTGAACAAGAACCCGAGGGCATTACAGAACCCGAAGATAGCCAAACAGAAGAAACAACCGAAGATACTTAACCATCCTCATCAATAGGACAAGTACTTCCAACCTAAGTAAGATCTAGACTATGGGCATAGCAACTCCAGAAAATTTACAANTCTTACTTCAAATGCAAGAGAAAGACAGCCAAATACTTGCGGCAAATCATCAGATCCGAGAACTACCCGAACGAAAAGAAATCGAAGTAACCCAGAAAGAACTAGCGGAACTAAATAACCTAATTAAANCNAAAGAGTCCGAAGTTCATGAAAATGATCGAACTCAAAAAAGGCTNGAAGATGAGGTAGCAACTATAGAAGAGAGGACAGAGAAACAAAAAGGAAAGCTATATGGTGGCGAAGTTATTGCAATCAAGGAACTTCAAGCCCTTGAAATGGACATTGAGAGCTTGAAGGAACGGCAAACAGCAATTGAGGATCAAATCATCGAAGTGATGGAACTCAATGAGCCTATCCAGANCCAAATTTTAGACCTCANCTCCCAGCAAGAAGACCACGAAAAGAACGAAGTAAAGCTTTTGAAGGCATTGCAAGAAAGCGTAAACCAAATTGAAAATAAAATCAGTCAGTTAAAAACAGAAATAACACATCTCGGAAAAGACTTACCAAGCGAACTAATCAATGAATACGAAAGCCTCCGATCAAGATCCGGCCATGTCAGTGTTGCAAAATTAGTTAACCGAACATGCAACGGTTGTAACCTAGAGCTACCCGCTGTAGAAGTAGACAGAATAAAGAAACTTTCTGAAGATAATATTATCAACTGCGAAGAATGCGGTTGCATCTTGGTTCGTTAATTATGCTGCTGTGGTTCGCAGGCCTTTCTTTCATTATTGTTGCAACAGTATTTGCAAGTCCGGCTATTGATTACAGGTTGGTCATGATCGGATCTTTAGTGCCTGTGATAGAAATGTTCCTCGAAGGGCCATGGATGCTTCATTCCCTGCTAGCACCCGTACTCGTAATGGGATTCGTGATGATCGCTTTTCAAGGGAAGCGACTAAAGCAAAGAAAATGGTTAGGCGTTCCCATCGGAATGTTCCTCTATTTGTTTTTAGACCGAGCTTGGACAAAAGCGAACTTATTCTGGTGGCCACTGTTTGGATTTCAAATTGAGAAGGCCGACACACCCACGTGGGAAGAACCAGCCATACTCATACTTATGGAAATAGCTGGTCTGCTAGTAGTAGGTTTTGGAGTTGCAAAATACAAAATCTATGAGAAAGAGAATATGAANCTATTCTTGAAAACCGGTCGAATACAACGCCAAATGATGCGAGGTAATTAGATTTAAATGACTAAAGTAACATTATTGCGACATGGTCAAACAGACTTCAATGCCCAGGGTCGACTTCAAGGACGAATCGATAACCCACTGAACGATGCAGGGTTCCAGCAAGCTCAAAAGGCTGCAGAGGCCATAGGCCCAATTGACAAGATAATATCTAGCCCACTCCGGAGGGCCATTCAAACAGCCGAAGCCTTCAATATGGAAATAGAAATAGATGAAAANTGGATAGAGCTAGATTACGGAGACTGGGACGGAGCGCATTTAAAAACAATCTCAAAAGAAACNTGGNTTGAATGGAAAAGCAACCCNTCATTCAAGCCACCTAAAGGAGAATCTTTAGAAATATTAGGAGAACGCGTCCAGNTCTCTCTAGAGAAGATAAAGAAGAATACAAGCCAACATTTATTGATCGTNACGCACGTGTCACCCATAAAAGCTGCCGTAGCTTGGACCCTGGGAGTAGGCGATTCAGTAGGTTGGCGAACAAGATTAGATACCGCCTCCTACACGCAAATACAAATAGATTCGAGCACCCCCGTATTACTTAAATTCAACCACACAGCTGGAAAAAGAAACTAGAGCAAAATCAAATGACACCTTTGCGTTACGAGGATCGTCTAATCTAGAAGCAAACCTAACGCACGGGACAGCCATGAGATACCCAAATACTGCATCACTTCACGGAAGATGTCTTTTNCTACCTGTTGCACTGTTCGCCCTGCTAGCAGCCTGCAGTACAGAAGANATGGTATTTGAACCAAGCCAACAAGCGCTAGAAAATGATAACTCACAAGATGGTGAACCCGTTGAGCAAGCAACCTCAGAAGCAAGTCAAGAAGCTCCTGTCTTTATTGAGCCAACTCCTGCCACCCAAACAACACCACCAGGCAACGATGGAAAGTTAGATGAGCTCAACTGCGCAATACCCAAAGAAGAAATAACATTCCACTGGGGGACAGATTCAGGAGATGGTTTTGAAAATTCCATCTATGGGCCCTACCTCTTGACTGATGCACGAACCGGTGTNCATGCTGATTACGATCGATTCGTGATGGAATTTGAAACTGACCCGAATGAACCTGACGGATCGCCAGATAGCTTTCANATACTATGGGCTGACGGAACTCCGTTATCAATGGGTAGTGGTGAACCCTTATCTGTAATGGGGAATTATGCACTCGAAATATTTATCTTAGGATATGGCTATTCCCGCAACGACTCAGCAGAACCCTCTCAAGCCCCCCGCAGTTTGTCACCAACTCGAACAGGGAACCTTAAACAAGCAGTGTGGGATGGAGAGTTTGAAGGCGTTCTNCANTGGGTCTTAGGGCTTGAAGAAAAAGCTGACTTTAGAGTGTTATCNATTTCTAACCCTCCAAGGTTAGTCGTTGATGTCTGCCGGACATCTTCAGGATAAAGCTGACACCAATAATATAAATGCCCAAGACGATTCGAAATTTCCCATTGTATGTAGGTGGGTTCATGGGGCCATTTGGTGCCACATTAGTCTTGCCAATGTTNCCNGAATTAAGAACAAGTTTCCGTACCTCAACCGAAACAATAGGATGGACTTTCACGGCGTACCTTCTTCCATTCGCGATACTGCTCCTCATCTCAGGAACATTAGGCGAAAAGTGGGGAAGGAAACGGACCGTTCGGGGNACGTATCTGCTGTATGCACTTTCCTCGATTGCATGTGCACTAGCTCCAAATTTGCAAATATTTCTTCTCGGGAGAAGCTTTCAAGGAATAGCCAATGCATTCATAACCCCACTTTTGCTTTCGGGATTAGCGGAGCGGAACCCAGAAGCAAAATTTGGAAGCAAAGTAGGAATATATGCCAGTTTTCAAGCACTCGGCATGGGAATGGCTCCCATCGTTGGTGGTATCTCAGCAGATACTGAATGGAGGGCAGCATTTTGGGGAACAGTATTCGTCTCAATCCTCTTATCTATCTTCCCTCCCGATGGAGAGCCGCGTCAGGTATCAAGCATGCCATCATTCAAAAACCTATTTCAGCGGAAAATGATCGTCATTGGATTCGCAACTTTTATAGTTGCAGCGGGACCCATGGGAATAAATGTCTTAGTAGCAGTCGTCGCACGCGACGAATTCAATGTTTCAGGATCAAATGCTGGACTAATTCTAATGGGGGGAGCTCTTTCGAACTTTATTTTAAGCCCAATTTGGGGAGAAAGGATTGACAAAATTGGTTTCCNAAAGTCGTCTGTTTTAGCGGCAGTCTCTCTCGTAGTATTTTCAAGCCTCATCGCCTTCTCCACAGGACCTGTCACTTTGGGAATTTTCTGGGTCCTAGCTGGAGGGGTTGTTGGTTGCATGTCAGTGGCATTGCAAGCTTTAGGTACGACCGCTATACCAAGCAATAGAGGCGGAGCGCTATCTTTTGTTCTGTCATTCCGATTTCTTGGAGTAGGTCTTTGGCCGATAATCTGGCTACCAGTGATTAACTATTCATTTGTTGGAGCTGTGCTAGCAACATCTTCACTAGGGTTAGTAAGCGCATATTTGCTAGCTAAAAAATGATCGTAAATAAGTAACAACGGCCAAAGGAGAAGACAATGGAATCCCACAAACGAGGGCAAGTAAACATATCATATGACAGAGAAGGGGATGGCCCCCCAGTTCTACTACTTGCTCCGGGAGGAATGCGCTCAGCAAACAACTTCTGGAATAATATGCCATGGAACCCAAGAGAAAAGCTCCAAAATCAATTNGANCTTATTGGCATGGATCAACGCAATGCCGGAGACTCAATTGCTCCTATAACGAAAGACGATAATTGGGACACTTATAAACAGGATCAAATTTCCTTATTGGATTACTTAGAAGTAGAAAAATGCCACCTGATCGGAATGTGTATTGGAGGCCCCTTTATTGCGAACTTGCTCAAAACCTATCCGGAGAGGTTTAAGTCAGCGGTCATGTTGCAACCAGTAGGAATTGAGGAGAATAGACAAGCTTTCTACGACATGTTCGATGACTGGGCCAAGGACATAATGAACCAGGAATCGGGTCCCACATCTGAGACCATGGAAAAGTTCAAACACAACATGTGGGATGGCGAATTCCTTATAACTACTACAGAACAAGAAGTCTCATCAATTCAAAACCCATTACTAATATTCATGGGAGATGATCTTTACCACCCTCAGTCCACTTCCAGAAAAATCGCTGAACTTGCCCCAAACGCAACTTTAATTGAGAAATGGAAAAATCCAGAGTTGCTGGAAAGTACGAACTCCTTAGTTATTGACTTTCTTAAGCAACACTCNGAATAAGTGATAATTTTTTTAGGTGAGTTGGCCTATAGGCGGGGTTCTGTTCAGAAGTTTGTTTCCAANTATTTCCTTGATGGTCATCCATCTTTGCGGTCCACCTGGGAACTATCACCATTTCTAGCAACTGGGATGAACGACCCATGTTCCACACTTGACCTTGCTCCAAACGGAGGTTACCTAGCCATCTGAATCGCTTCAGATGCTGGTGCGCTCTTACCGCACCGTTTCACCCTTACCTGTGCCATATGGCCATCGGCGGTCTGCTCTCTGTTGCCCTTATCGATAGATCACTCCATCCTGACTCTCGTCAGCGTTTTGTTCATAGGAGCCCCGACCTTCCTCAACACAACTAGTTGTACTGCGACCATCCGGCCAACTCACCANTATCAGTTTGTCTGCTAAAACTCAAAAGGACAACCTAGAGCCGTGACGGGCGTTTACTCCAAAAATTGGAAGAAAGTTGCCCCTCAAGTTATATCTTTCCGTTTAAAGTGCTAATTTTTTAGTAAGGACTTCTTAGACACAGACAAAAATAGGAGAAAGATATGACCGCACCTGAAGATCTAACCGTTGAAAATTTTGGACCGCTACTTTCTATGGTCGGTACTTGGGAAGGGCACAAAGGGATGGACTTCTCGTATCACAACGAAGAACAAGAAACCGGTGATACAAGCTATTTCGAGAGGGTAACATTCTCTACCTTTGGACCTGTTGATAACGGAAACCAGCACCTCTACGGACTAGATTATCGAATGGCAGCATGGCGCTCAGATGANTTAGACCAAGACCCCTTCCATACAGAGGTAGGTTACTGGCTTTACGATCCAGCTGAAAAGCAAATTATGAGATGTTTCATGGTGCCGAGGGGGACAGTTGTCATTGCAGGAGGAACCTGCGAACCTGATGCTTCGTCTTTCAGTATGACTGCTGAACTGGGTTCGACAAATTACGGAATACTGGAAAACAAATACCTTGCTCAAAACGCTTCAACTGTGGAATANAAAGTTGATATTACTCTGGGTGAAGGCGAATGGTCCTATGCCGAAGATTCAGTGCTGAAAATGGCTGTCCAAGAAGACCTACTCCACCACACAGATGCGAACACTTTGACTAAAGTTTCTGACTAACTGCAAGAGAGCGTCAAAAATCCGCACTGCAAGGAAGGCGATAGTCTAAATTAGGACATATGCCCCTTGAAACTGAACCATTCAATTTCGTTGAGATCCTTGATNATATTAAAGTAGGCCAAGATCTAACGATTGAAGTTGCTCAACACGCACTCACGGGCATACTCAAAGGCGATGTTGATGATGGAGATCTAGAATCTTTNTTACTCTCACTTAATCGAAAGGGCGCTACGAACCAAGAGATCATCGGTTTTGTANAAGCAATGAGATCATCCTGTCTCCGGTTGCACTGCCCCGAAGGGACAATAGACCTAGTCGGAGCAGGAGGCTCCCAAATGGGAAGGGAAGCAGCACTGAATGTGTCTACTATAGCGTCTTTCGTCGCAACAGGAGCCGGAGCTAGCGTCTGCAAGCATGGAAACAGAAGAGCCTCATCAACCTCAGGTTCATTTGACTTACTTGATGAACTAGGCCTATCAGCAACGCTTGCGCCGGGTGAGGTAGANCGTTGCGTAAACGAAGTAGGTCTCGGTTTCGCGTTCGCCAGAACTTTTCACCCAGCAATGAAATATGCAGGACCAGTGAGAGCAAAATTAGGAATACCTACAATCTTCAATACCCTTGGCCCACTATCCCANCCTGCTTTCCTCAAACGGCAAGTAGTTGGTGTCCCATCCTTTGATACAGCTAAGCAGATGGCTAAAGTTCTGCAAAGCACCGGCACAGAATTNGGAATGGTAGTAAGTGGACATAACGGCTTAGACGAACTNTCAACAACAGGAAAAAACTTAGCTCTTATTATTACGAAAGAGGCAATCGAAANAACTGAAATCGACCCCTCCGACCTAGGGATTACAACAGTTNCTCCAGAAAAGATCTACGGGGGAAGTCCGCAAGAAAATGCGCGTATTGCAATTCAAGTCCTAGATGGTGAAGGCGGGCCCAAAACTGACATCATCGTATTAAATGCCGCTGCAGGATTAGTCGTAGCTGGGATAGCAGAAAATCTAATTGATGGTATTGAAAGAGCCCGTTCATCCATAGATTCTGGTGCAGCAAAATTAAAGCTACAGGAACTGCAAANGTTCACTCAAGATTTAGGGTCTAAATGAAAACAAATAACCGATACCGATGCAACGCATGCGGCAACTTAACGCGATTCGATGTAATCAAAATGCAGCGGACTNCTGAGTTCCACCACTTCACAACAGATGGGAAATTAGCTATTGAAGATCAAATAACCCTTGAACAGCACATAGAATCTGTGAAATGTCGATGGTGCGAAAGCGGAGCTGATGTCGTAGAAATACACAATCCATCAAACACATAGACGCCTTCCCAAATAATTGTCACACTCTCAGGTTACTTTGGCCTCATGAGTAAAAAATATCTTTCTATCGACTGNGAGTTATGTCCGCTTNCTGACACAGACTCTTGTGATGACTGTCTAGTCACATTTATATGCGACCGGGACCCTAAATCAGCAGTCATTGTAAGTCTTGAAGAGTGGAAATCCATGAAATCGATGACAAAAGTAGGACTCCTTCCAGAGTTACGTAACCCCGTCATTAGTATCAGAAGCTCTAGTTGATAGTTTCCTTCACTTCAACAATCTGCGATTATTGAAGTGTGCAAACTTTGATTAACGCTAGCGATCTTGAAAAGATCGGATATGAAAATGGACTCGATGCTTTCGGAGTAGCNAAAGCTGACCAGTTCAAAGAAACTCTTGAAATACTTAAATCGCGGAAAGCACAAGGATTGCATGGCGGAATGAATTTCACGTANCGGAATCCAGTTAGATCAACAACGCCAAAAGTTACTATGCCAGACGCACAATCGCTCATCGTTGGTGCAAGGTCATACTGGAAACCCAACGAGAAAGTCTTTGATAAAGGCAACCCACAAGGAAGAGTAGCTCTATACGCTCAAGAAAATTACTATGCAAGGCTCGAAGAAGGTCTTTCTGCGATCGCAGACAAATTAGAAAGCCAGGGGCACAAAACGATAATTCTGATAGACGATAATGCCTTAGTAGACCGTGAAGCAGCTTATCGAGCTGGGCTTGGATGGTATGGGAAAAATGCAAACATCCTAATACCCAAAAGAGGCTCGTGGTTCGTTCTAGGTTCAATACTGACCAACGCTGTTTTNGAACCTAACACCCCGGTTGAAGAAAATTGCGGGTCCTGCACAAAATGCATCACGGCTTGCCCTACTCAGGCAATAGTTTCTCCCGGAGTAATTGACAGTAACCGTTGCCTAGCTTGGTTAGTGCAATCACCCAAAGACTTCCCCCCAGAATTCAGAGAGGCACTAGGGGATAAGATATACGGTTGCGATGACTGTCAGGACACTTGCCCGATTAACAAATATGAGGAACGGGCAGAAACCTTAAAGAACAANAGAAATAGATCTACAGTCCCAATCTATGACATCCTTGAGGAAGACGATGAAACACTAATATCTAAGTACGGCCAATGGTACATACCGCAACGCGATCCACGATATTTGAGAAGAAACGCTCTTATAGTATTGGGCAACACCGGAACAACAAAAAGCGTGAAGGCACAGGCTATTGTTTCGCAATACTTAGAAAGTGATGATTCAATGCTAAGAAGTTACGCCGTCTGGACAGCAAAACGACTTGGATTGAATACGCTACTCAGCGATATGGAAAATGATNGGTCCGAAGATGTTCAGAGAGAACTTTCGTTACAAGTTGAACAAACTAAAGAAAGTGCCAGAGGTTAGAAGTTGAACCATTTGCTTGTCACAAATGATTACCCTCCAAAAGTAGGAGGAATACAGTCATACCTTTGGGAAATCTATCGAAGATTACCGCAGAAAGAAGTAACAGTTTTATGCACTCCTTACAAGAATTGTAAAACTTTTGACTCTAAACAAAGCCATAAGATCATTCGCACCAAGCAACGCGTACTTCTCCCTACACCTCAGCTAGCCAAACAGATTCGATCAATCATCAAAGAGCAGAAGATAGACGTTGTCCTATTTGACCCAGCGGTTCCTGTCGGTATTCTAGGCCCCAAAATCGGCATACCTTACGGTGTCATACTTCATGGAGCTGAGGTAACAATCCCAGGAAGAATCCCTGGGCTTAAGCAAATATTGCGCAAAGTACTTCGTAATTCACAGCTTGTAGTCACGGCTGGAGAATACTCAACTAAAGAGGCTGAAAGGGCTGCAAAAACCTCACTTCCTGTAGTTATTGTTCCTCCTGGAGTTGATGATAAGCGCTTTAAACCATTAACGCCCCAAGAACGAGTAGATGCTCGATCTAAATATGATTTAAATGAATCGGATGAGGTCATTCTTACTTTAAGCAGGCTTGTTCCTAGGAAAGGAATGGATGTTTTGATTAAAGCTTGTGCGGAACTCCACATGAGCCGCCCTCGTTTAAAGCTACTCATCGCAGGTACTGGGCGAGACAAAAGAAGGCTAGAAAATATCGCCAAGCGGGTAAAGGCTCCCGTAACTTTTCTCGGTCATGTCGCAGATGCNGAAATACCAAACCTNTACGGACTCGCTGACCTCTTTTCAATGCTTTGTAGAGTCAGGTGGGGAGGTCTAGAACAAGAAGGCTTTGGCATCGTATTTTTGGAAGCAGCAGCCTCAGGCATACCTCAGATTGCAGGAAAAAGTGGTGGAGCGGGCGAGGCAGTATTAGAGGGGAAAACGGGAAAAGTAGTGTCAAATCCGAAAGATATCCGNAGCATAAAATATGCGATCTGTGAAATACTGGATGATAAAACTAGATATGAAGAAATGAAAAAGTTATCCAGATTAAGGGCCAAAACTCGATTTTCATATGACAATCTAGCCATAGAATTCCATGATTCACTTCTAAGAATGAAGCAAAATTGAGGAGCTAAACCAGACAATGAACGACACCAAAGGGCAATCTCTAATTAAGATTTCCGGAATAGGAACTGCTCTGTTTCTAGCGACAGGTATTGCCGCATCAATTNAGTCTGCATTTGAGGTAGTTTANGTAATTGTATCCTTGGCTATGTTCTCCATGGGGGTGNTCCTCGGGCTGAGAGCATTCGCTCNATCAGTTTCGAGAAGCAGGTACGAAATAATTACAACTNTCGATTTGGTCAAAATCCCTCCGGGCGCACCGAAANGCGCGAAAGCAATCCTTTATGGTTCACTAGCGTTAGAAGTTATAGGAAGTATTGTTCTTGCGTCTATGCAATCAAGCACTAATTTTGCATTTGGGATCCTCGCATCTTTATTTGCCCTTGGTAATCTCAATATGTGGGCTATCATGAATGGCACATTCAAGAAAAGACCCAACCGAAAGGGGTAGTATGAGTGATCACGCAACTCAGCGAAAAATCATAAATGCAACGCCCCAACANTGCTTCAAAGTAATTTCTGATTTCGAGAGCTATCCAGAATGGGCCGAAGATATAAAATCTGTTTCAGTGCTAGCCGAAGACGAAAGTGGGCTCGGAGGAGATGTCAGATTTCGCGCTGCAGCAATGGGTCGGAGTACCACCTATACACTCCGTTACTATTACGGAAGTAACCCACTCCGAATTGCATGGAGGCAAATCGAAGGTGACATAACAAAGAAAATTGAAGGTGAGTACGAATTCATTCCTATAGACAATGGAACGAGAACAGAAGTTGCTTACCACCTAGCTGCGGACCTTGCGATCCTAATTCCAGGTTTCGTTAAACGAAGAGCAGAATCCCGAATCGTTCGCGCAGCGCTTGAAGCATTAAGTGCAAGAATTGATTCTGTTACCACTGCATGAACAGTTAGATGGCAAGCCTCGGGTTTGATATCGGAGGAACAAATCTGCGTTTCCTGCGTTTAGATGAAGATGGTTCAACTTCCACTTTGCAACAGCAAGAGCACCCTAATGAAGCAGAAGCGATAGTTTCTATAGTAGTAAAGTTGGCAAGGACATCTATCAANGAAAGCACCAGAAATATTGAAACGATAGGTGTTGGTTGCGCAGGACATGTTCTTTCAANAGGGGTAATAAAATCATCACCAAATCTTCCAAATTTCACTGACTTCCCCCTTAAACAAATCCTTGAAGAGGAGATTCAAACCCAAGTGATCGTAGAGAACGATGCGAATTGCGCCGCATGGGCTGANCACCAAATCGGAGCAGGGTCAGGAGTAGAGAATTTGCTAGTCGTCTCATTTGGGACAGGTATTGGAGCAGGGTTNATTCTCGACGGTTCAATTTTTCGAGGTTCCTATGGATTAGCTGGCGAAGTAGGGCATATGACAATAGANGAAAACGGGCGNCCTTGCCCGTGCGGAAATTATGGATGTTGGGAACAGTATTCCTCAGGAGCTGAGTTAAGCAAACTCATTTCCAGTAATACAAAATCACCACTTTACGAAGATACCTTGACTGAATTTGGTGAAAGAGTAGCAATAGGATTACGTAACCTATCTCATATCCTAGACCCTCAGATGATTCTTGTTNCTGGCGGNATTACTTCGATAGGCGGGCCATTACTAAAAGCTATCCAACAGGCCTATTACAGGAGAGTAAGCCACAGGGATAACGAAAAATTAACCCAAATCGGTATTGGAANGTTCGGAAATGAAGCTGGAGCTCTAGGGGCAGCTTTAATAGCATCAGCTCAAGAAATAATTTAATAGAGATCTATAGTGGTTCGTGCCCTAGGNGCTAGAACCGGTTACCCTAAACACATGGAATTCAGGCGAATCACTAATTTACCNCCGTACGTTTTTACGATAATAAATGACCTTAAGATTGAAGGCCGACGAAATGGGGATGACATAATGGACTTCGGGTTTGGCAATCCCGACCTTCCATCTCCAGAGATCGCNGTTGAAAAGCTCTGTGAAGCAGCTCAAAATCCACGGAACCATAGATACTCCTTGAGTCGAGGTTTACCCAAATTGAGAGAGGCCATCTGTGAACTTTATGAAAATAAATTTGGGGTAAAGCTTAATCCAGAAACAGAAGCAATCAATACAATTGGCGCTAAAGAAGGACTTTCACACCTAATGTGGGCATTAGTTCAGGCAGGAGATGCAGTCCTCGTCCCNTCACCTTCATACCCAATTCACNTGTATGCGCCACTTTTCGCAGGAGCGGAAGTCAGNGAAATACCTCTATCAACAGGAACGGACTTCTTCAGTTCAATGCAAGAAAGATGGGAATACAGTTGGCCNAAACCAAAGGTTATTCTTTTGTCTTTCCCTCATAACCCTACGACAACATGCGTTGATCTTGACTTTATGCAAAGAGTAGTGGACTTTGCCAAAGAAAAAGACGTTCTATTNGTCCATGATTTTGCTTATGCTGATTTAGGGTTCGACGGGTATCGCCCCCCGTCAATTCTTGAAGCAAAAGGAGCAAAGGATGTGGCCGTAGAGCTTTACTCAATGACAAAATCATTTTCAATGGCTGGCTGGCGCGTAGCTTTCATGTTGGGTAACAGCGAAGTGATTGCCGCACTCGCCAAACTAAAGTCCTACCTAGACTACGGAACGTTCCAACCGATACAGATAGCAGCAACTGTCACAATGAACGAGGCAGCTGACCACCCTCAATTAGTCAATAGTATTTACCAAAGTCGGCGAGATAGCCTTTGCGATGGACTTAATAGAATAGGTTGGGAAATTCAGCCGCCAGAAGGAACCATGTTTGTTTGGGCAAAAATTCCTGAACCCTACAAACACATGGGTTCTATTGAATTTGCTTCGTGGCTTGTCAAAGAAGCAAAAGTTGCTACTTCTCCTGGAATNGGTTTCGGGCCTGGTGGGGAGGGCTATATTCGGTTTGCCCTAATAGAAAATGAGCAAAGAACTAATCAAGCGATCCGTCAGATCAAGAGCACTCTTACAGAACTCTGAACCCTAAATAGCCCACTCCAAGCTTCGCTGAACCGCAAGTAGCCACTGATGGTAAAGNAGCTCATCCACTTCGGTAAGTTCTGTTGGGTGAGCAGTGAACTCAACGGACCAAAGACGAGTAATTTCCTCCATGGATTTCCAAAAACCGTGTGCAAGCCCTGCTAAGTACGCAGCACCCAGAGCTGTAGTTTCATGCGAAGTGGGTCGAGATACACTAACCTGCAAGTGCTTCGCCTGCAGTTGCAGCATTGAATTCATTACTGAGGCACCGCCATCTACCTTAAGACTCCGTATAGACCTTCCAGTGGCTCGTTTCATACTCTCAACCACATCGCGAGTTTGAAAAACCATTGATTCNATCGCCGCACGAGCTATCTCGCTCCTNCCCGTCCCTCTTGTAATCCCGATTAGAGTTCCTCTTGCTGTTGGGTCCCACCATGGGCTGCCAAGACCAGTAAAAGCTGGAACAAGAAATACCCCACCTGTTGAATCACACTTCATTGCGAGGCCTTCTAATTCTGATGCTTCCTTAATCATTTCTAGACCATCACGCAACCACTGAACGGTAGAGCCTGTAGAGAAAATTGACCCCTCCAGAGCGTATGTTACAGAATTCTTGCTATCTCCCGAGAGTGACCACGCTATAGTATTCAATAACCCATCAACAGGGTCATGGCATGAATTTCCGGTATTCAGCAGAACAAAAGACCCTGTACCGTAAGTGTTCTTTGCGTCCCCCTCGGTAAAACATGTCTGACCAAATAATGATGCTTGCTGGTCTCCCGCAATCCCAGTTATTGGAATGCCAGCATTGAGCACTGATTGCTTTGCTGTCGTTCCGAAATGTCCACTTGACGGTAAAACCTCGGGCAGGTTGTTTGGTGCGACCCCAAATATTTCAAGAAGGTCATCATCCCAAGATAAGTTATGGATATTGAAGAGCATCGTACGTGACGCATTAGTGACATCAGTAGCGAAAACTTCGCCATCAGTTAATTTCCACAGAATCCAACTATCGACAGTACCGAAAGCAACTTCTCCAGACAGTTCAATTTTATTTTCAAGAAGCCACTCAATTTTCGTAGCTGAGAAGTAAGGGTCTAAAACAAGTCCAGTTGATTCCCTAACTAAAGAAAGAACACCATCTTCCTGCAGTTGCGCGCACCGCTCAGAGGTCCGCCTATCTTGCCAGACAAGAGCCATGGATAGAGGGTTTGAACTTTTCTTATCCCAGCAAACTATAGTTTCCCTCTGGTTTGTTATTCCGATTGCGACCGGTTGAGACCCAAATTTTTGAATAACTTCGCTAATGGTGTGCTCAATAGCTACCCAAATTTCCATAGGGTCATGTTCTACGAGCCCTGAATCGGGAAAATATTGCGGAAATTCCTTGTAAGAGCTTCCAACTATAGACCCTTGCTTATCCACTAACATGGATCTAACTCCAGTTGTCCCAGCATCAATCGAAAGTATTACTTCCATTTTATGTCTTTCCTTCTGATTTCGTGAATAAGAACTTTTTGATTTATTACCCTGTGATTCCCAGTGTGACTTCAGGTGCGTAGCTCATGAATTGGATTCTTCTTAACAGTTGCTGGTCGCCACTGTTCGGAGTAGGCCATGTTTTAATTTCCCCCTCTATTGAAATAATAATCGAATCCAAATCGCCAGTTTCTGTCAAAGTCCAAACAATCTGTGCTAAAGCTTTAGCAAGTTCATCCCCCTCAATAACTTCTAAGCCTCCAGCATTGAAGTTGATGATCGCAAGGTCACTGTCTTGAGTTACACCTGCCACTGATAAGCCTATCGGGACAGTAGTACTCAAGTTTGCTTGCCTCTCAATCGCTAACAAGTCAGCAGTGAGTTCGTTTATTAGATCAGTGACTTTCAAATCAATAGATGGAATTTTCCTCAAGACAGGTGAGAGCTTATTGTTTACGTCAAAGAGATATATATATTCATTTCTGCTTTCCCCGTTTCCTAATTGATTTTCAGCAATCTCAGTCCTATCAATCAATGGTGATGCAACTGTTCCAGGTTTGTCATCCTCCGGTACTCCACAAGATATGGAGGCAAGTAATAATAGTGCTATTAAAATTATAGGATTTTGCCTCATCGAATTACTCCCGGCAAAGTTACTGTAAATATTGACCCACTCCCGTCTGAATTGGCACTCAATACCTCAACAGACCCACCATGAAGTTTGACATGCTCGGCTACCAGGGACAACCCTAGGCCAGTGCCCGTGCCCGAGCCTCTTCGACTTCCCTCTGAGCCACGCGCAAATCTTTCAAAGATTGACGACTGCTCCTCTCTCCTGATACCTGGTCCATTATCAATGATAGAAAGTCTTAGTGTGTCCTCTTTGACTTGGACCTCTATACGAGTGGCGCCTCCTGCGTAATGGTCAGCATTATCAAGTAAGTTACTCAGTACCCGCGCTAATCGTCTTTTGTCTGCCTCAATTAAAATATCCTTAATCTCAGATGGAAAATCAATATTTATATCTCTAGTGCTTCTCTGGTCGGTTAGCCTTTCTAAGAACTCAACGATAAGGAATCTTTCAAGTGTCAAGGCGTTGACGCCG
>PATH01000009.1 GCA_002712325.1 Acidimicrobiaceae bacterium
TCTTGGTCCGTTGTTTAAATTAAACAAGGAGCTTTCAAAATTATGATGGCAACATTTGTCACACTTATTATCATGGGAATGCTTCTGCAAGGCGTTATTGCAGTGCTAGACAGTATTCTCGATGTCGCTGGAGTGGGGGGAATGCTAAAAGGCATTCCTGTCATCGGCGCTAACCTATCCCTAATTTGGGCTTACCTGTTTGTGGTAATCACAGATGCATCCGTTGCTGGATATGGAGTCGATACTGAGATTCTCAGTATGGGTGACTTCGGTTCAGACGTTGCTCTTGCAATTATCATTCTCGCTTTCGGCCCAATCAAAGATGCAGCAATTTCTGCTCTAGGAAAGGGTGTCGGAAGGTAAAACTTCTCAAAGTTGGGGGCTACCTCCGGGTAGCCCCCAATTTTTTTTTACAAAAGTGCAGATAGCTAAACAGATAGATTCCTTTAAGTAACCCTGTTATGTAGCTATTTTTTCACGAATGACCCACATTTAGCGTTACAACAGTGTAATTTAGCCATATACACATTAAGTGTTAATTGCTTAGGGATAAGCCCAGAGCATAGGAGGAAAATATGAACAAGTCAGAATTGTGTGCCGCAATTTCGGGTAGCACTGGCGTTAGCCAAAGTGATGTTGACAAAGTCCTTAAGGGACTCGAAGAGACCGTTACAAGCGCAGTTTGTGCAGGCGGTGACAAGATTGTACTGAGCGGTTTTGTTACATTCGAACGAGGACATCGTGCAGCACGATCCGGCAGAAATCCACAAACAGGAGAGACAATCCAGATTGCAGCAGCAAATACGATCAAAATTTCTGCAGGTTCAAAGCTTAAAGCAGCAGCTAAAGCCTCAACCTGATAATTGACGATTAGCTGTTAGGGGCCGTCGTAGACGGCCCCTAACGCAGTTTTACAATAAACATATATGAACTTTCCAGAACCAACGAATATTCTTCCCCACAAAGACCCCTTTCTCTTCCTCTCCGAGATTACTGATTTGGTTCCAGGCGAATCCGCAGAAGCGTTGTGGACCATCAAAGGCACCGAAAACTTCTTCGAAGGCCATTTCCCAGGTCGCCCAACGCTACCAGGAGTTCTAATGTGCGAATCTATTGCGCAACTAGGGGCATACGTCGTCCTTCAAGACAATCGATTCAGCGATAAATTGCCACTCTTTGGTGGACTTGAAAATGCGCGTTTCAGGCAACAGGTAATTCCGGGAGATACTCTCAGACTTCGAGTTGAAGTTTTGCGATTATCTGCTCGCGGCGGGAAAGCCTATGGAGAAGCATTCCTAAAGGACAAATTAGCGTGTTCAGCAGAGTTAATGTTTATAGCCGTTGAAAAGTGATGGAATTACGCCGGACCAAGAACAATTGAACCGTTATGGCCACCAAAACCAAACGAGTTACTAATAGTGGGTCCTGGATTCCAAGAAATTGAATTAGAATGAACGAGATTTAAATCTTCGAATTCAGGATCTATCTCCGAAGTTCCATGAGTCATCGGAATGGTCTGATGCTTCATCGAGAGAATCACTGCAACTGCTTCCAACGCTCCCGCAGCACCCAAAGAATGACCTGTAACACCTTTCGTTCCTGTAACGTGCGGTTTTGAATCACCAAAGACTCTGGATATAGCCTCGGCCTCAGCAGCATCATTGAGCGGAGTTGAGGTGCCATGAGCATTTATTTGTTGAATATCAATTGGAACTAGACCTGCATCACTAATTGCAGCTTCCATACATCTGACTGCTCCATTTCCTCCAGGTGCGGGAGCAGTTATGTGATGAGCGTCGGCAGTACTCCCAGATCCAAGGAATTCAGCTAATACATCTGCTCCCCTTGAGATTGCATGGTCCCACTCCTCCATAATGAGGATTCCAGCTCCCTCAGACTGCATAAAACCATCTCGGTGAGTATCAAAGGGTCTGCTGATTCCTTCATTGGATACTGCAGTCATATTAACAAACCCTTGGGTCCCTATAGGCGTTAAAGTAGCCTCAGCCCCTCCTGCCACCATAGCCTTGACTTTCCCAGAGCGAATGAGTTCAGCTGCGCGACCTATAGAGTGAGTCCCAGCTGCACAAGCTGTTACAATCGTTTCGCAGGGGCCTTGAAGGCTGTATTTCATAGAGACACTTGCAGAGGCAGCATTTGCCATCATCATCGGGACGAGGAAAGGTGAAACCCTACGGGGCCCTTTGTCCAGAAGTACATTGACTTGATTTTCAAGCGTTCCTAACCCTCCTACACCTGTACCGATCATTGACCCAACTGAATTAGGGTCAGTTATGAAATCCCCGGCCTGAGTTATAGCTTCGTGCGCAGCTGCAAGAGCAAGTTGTTGAAATCTGTCAGCTCTGCGTGCTTCTTTAGCGTTCCCATCAAAGAAAGGAAGTGGATCAAAGTCTTCAAGCGAAAATCCATTTTTCGGGACACCGTTTAGCAAGGAATTCCAAAATGCTTCTATTCCAATACCAGCATTGCTGACAACGCCTATACCGGTTACGGCAATACGCGCCTTCATTACAATTTGCTNGATATAAGCTTAAAAGCATCACCTATCGTTGGTAAATCTTGAAGTTCTTCTTCTTCNACAGTTATGTCNAACTCTTCCTCAAGTTCCATAACTAGTTCCACCAAGTCAAGGCTGTCTGCATCTAAATCCTCAGCAAATTTCGCTTCTGGAGTCACTTGNTCAGCGTCTACTGACAGGACATCCACAGCGCACCTTTTGAATCGTTCAAAGTTTTCATCGCTCATTGTTATTTCCCTTTCTTTGAATACATCTTAGATCTTAAGAAATGCCAAGTCCGCCATCTACAGGGATAATAGCTCCAGTAATGTAGCCCGCATCCTCACTTGCNANGAAAGATACCGTAGAAGCGACTTCGTTGACTTCACCAAACCTGCGGAGAGGGACTGATCCTAGAATTGATTCCTGTTGCTTATCAGATAAAGCAGAAATCATGTCTGTCTTTATAGGGCCAGGAGCCACAATGTTTGTAGTGATGTTTCTAGATGCAAACTCCTTAGCCAGCGATCTTCCGAAACCCACAAGTCCAGACTTTGAGGCAGCATAGTTCGCTTGCCCAGCCTGACCCGCAGATGCAACTACCGAAGACAATAGAATAACGCGNCCCCACTTCTCCTTCATCATAGGTTTAATTGCCCGTTTAGCTAACCGNTAGGCAGAGACTAAGTTCGCTTCGATAACAGATATGAAGTCATCATCAGACATGCGCGGAAGCAGNTTATCTTTTGTGATACCTGCATTTGCTACTAGGACTTGAACGGGGCCATATCTTTCTTCCACCTCAGAAAAGGCAGATTCAATGCTATCTGGCACGGTGATATCGCATGGAACAGAATGAAACTTAGCGTCATCGGATGGTGAGGAACGGTANGTCCCGACAACAGTAAAGCCATCGNCATGAAGTTTCTGNGCAATCGCAAANCCAATACCGCGATTCGCTCCGGTAACTAATGCAACTTTNCTCATTCAGGCCCACCCCAATTCAGAATGGCGCTAGCTGATGTCATCCCTGCACCGAAACCTACCAGAAGNAGATTGTCGCCCTTTTNGATTCTCCCATCTTGGACAGCGTCAACTAGNGCNAGCGGAATAGAAGCAGAGGAGGTATTGCCCGTTTTNTGAAGAACTGAGACAGCTTTTTCGATAGGTATTTGAAGTCTTTTCATAGCGCTTTCAATGATTCTTATATTTGCTTGATGGGGAATCACAAACGCGATATCTTCGGACGTTAATCCNGCATTTTTAATGGAAGTTANTGCAGAGTCGGTCATAGCAATTACAGCTTTACGAAAAACTTCTTGGCCGGACATGACAATAGTTCCTCCGATTTCGGCATGAAGAATATCTCTAAGCGAACCATCACAACTTAATTCCCATCCAAGGAGAGCACTTTGGGTATCGGTGGCTTCAATCACAACAGCNCCTGCCGCATCTCCAAATAAAATCGCTGTAGAGCGATCTTCCCAGTCCGTTATGCGAGAGAGGGTCTCAGACCCAATAACTAGAANGCGTNTGTTTCCTAGGCCGAGCATTCCAAAACCAGCCACTAAAGAATACACAAAACCACTGCANGCGGCATTAATGTCCATTGCCCCGCACTTAAGCCCAAGAAGATCTTGGACCATTGCAGACGTTGCNGGAACTTGATCATCAGGTGTAGTNGTCGCCAAGATTAGCATGTCAATTTCATCCGGAGAGCAGTTGGCTACCTTTAGGGCATCTTTCGCCGCCTGAATTGCTAATCCCGATGTTGTCCCACCTATTCTTCGTTCAGAAATCCCTGTTCGCTCTTTAATCCACTCATCAGACGTATCCATTCGGGAAGCAAGGTCGTGATTTGTAATCAGATCACTCCCTAGAGCAATTCCCCAGCCGATAATTCGGCCACCGGTATTAGAATTGAATGTCATTATTTNGCAACCCTGAGCCATGCTATCGGCTGGCTAGAAGTTACTCTTTCACCTTCAACAGCAAGAAATCCTTGGATTTCGCCAGCGAAGGCGCTTCTTACTTCAGTATCATTGACGTGTCCTAGAAGGAAGCCCGTTTCAATTCTTTTGCCAGTTAAATCTATTTCTGTTGGAGAGAAAATTCCAGCACAAGGGCTTACGACAAGGCGTTCTGTAGCAAAAAGATGCTCACCTTCAAGTGCGTCCGGAGCAGAAGGTTGCTGTCCAGCTATCATCTCTAATAATTTGTCAATATCGCTTGGAGAACTAATAGAAATTGTTGTCGAGTCCTTAAGGGTCCTCTTCGCCATCCCAGTTAAAACAGAACCAGGCCCCACTTCAACGAAAGTGACAAAACCTAACCCCCCCAACTGATGCAGNATTTGCTTCCAACGAACCGGNCTGGTTAATTGCGAAGATAAAAGGGCTGGCCACTCAGAACCATTTTCGTGGCCGATTGCGTCAACATTTGCGAAAACGGNGTGATCAGGNGATCGAAATTCTACACCGTCAATTGCGTTTCGAAGACGGTCTCGAGCAGGTTCCATATACGGAGTGTGGAACGCGCCAGAAACTGGAAGCTTCATGGCACGTTTAGCTCCCAATTCCTTCGCTACATCCGAAGCAGATTCAATTCCAGAATAGGACCCAGCAATTACGACTTGCCCCGGGGCATTATAATTAGCTACCCAGACATCGTCGTCAACCCTGTGGCACGCGCTCTCAACTAATTCATCATCAAGTCCCAGTATTGCTGCCATCGTTCCTTCATGAGATTCGGCACAAACTTGCATAGCGGCCCCACGTTCAGCAACAAGTTGCACGGCATCTTCAAAATCCAAAGCTCCCGAAGCAGTCAAAGCGGTGTATTCTCCCAAGCTATGGCCTGCATGTGCAGCAGCCTCAACNCCAACACGTTGCAAAGCGTCAAAGATAACCATTGAAGTCAAAAAGGTGGNTAACTGAGCGTTCTTTGTTTCTTTNAGTTCNGCATCGGTCGCCTCAAGAAGCAAAGCAGATAAATCTCTNGCGGAGATTGACGATGCATCCTGNACTANTTCCCATGATGGATGATCCACCCATTCTCGTCCCATGCCCTCTTTTTGCGACCCTTGTCCAGGGTAAGTAAAAACAATCATTTTCTAACCTTCAATGACTGTAANTGTTTTGNCCCTCAACTGTGCGTTTTTTCNCTTTTATTTTNCAAACCGGAGAGTTATTTAATTNCGTATAAAGAAGATACTCATGCAGCACAGTTGATTCACGCCCTGATGCTAGGANAAAGTTGTTCTATCAAAGTAAGGAGTTCGCTTTNGTAATCATTACTTTAGTGTNTTGCTTGGTAGACTATCATTCTGCCCGGGTGGCGGAATCGGCAGACGCGGGGGATTCAAAATCCCTTTCCCTTCGGGGAGTGCGGGTTCAAGTCCCGCCCCGGGCACAAAATCTATTTGCAGTATTTAAAACCATGACNGTGTTTCTCCTGTAGATGANTTTNANCCGAGTGTGATACTTTTTTGGCAATCTATTGTCCTGCTCTAACTGATGTAAGATACGCCTGTGCCTCAAAGATTGCTTAAGAAGAAATTGGAAGATACTTCATTACGTTTACGACAGCTAAGGGAAGAATTAAAGGTTGCTGAAGAGCAACTAATACACTTTTCAGATGAAGCTGATGAAGCAAGGTTGAGATCACTAGTTTCTGAGACGCCTCTAGCTGATCANAAGCACCGAGAGGCA
Source organism: Acidimicrobiaceae bacterium (assembly GCA_002712325.1). Classification (GTDB taxonomy): domain Bacteria; phylum Actinomycetota; class Acidimicrobiia; order Acidimicrobiales; family UBA8592; genus UBA8592. The sequence continues at coordinate 6,229 of PATH01000009.1, forward strand.
AATAAGCATGCAGAATCNATGAGGAANCANAAAAATATGCTTCAAAGCGAAATTGAACGGGTTGAAGGGNTNCAGGACCAATTGTTAGACCAGATTGAGCCAAAGAATGGTTAAGNCGATTAATGTCGTAATTGCCGAGGATGAAGCAATAATTAGGCTAGATCTGAAGGAAAGTCTTGAGGCTGAAGGCTATGAAGTTATTGGAGAAACAGGCCGCGGTGATGAGGTGATCGACCTTGTNAGAAAGCTAGANCCTGANNTAGTTATCCTTGATATAAAAATGCCTGGTATGAATGGTTTAGACGCGGCTAAGGTCATCTCCGAGGAAGGGTTAGCAGCTGTGATTCTCCTCACNGCTTTTAGCCAGCAAGACTTAATCAAGGAGGCGGGTAACGCTGGTGTACTGGCCTACCTTGTGAAGCCATTCCAAAGAAGTGACCTTGTTCCTTCTATAGAGCTTGCATTAAGTAGGTTTAAAGAGATCTCAGGCTTGAAAGAAGAGNCGCAAATGTTAAGGGAAAGTCTGGAGACACGAAAATTGATTGATCGTGCTAAAGGGCTATTGGTAGATAACTATGGGCTCAAAGAGAGTGATGCCTATAGGTATTTGCAGAAGAAAGCCATGGGAGATAGGACAACTATGAGGGCTATAGCAGAAGGTATTCTTGAAGATACTTCAAACTTTGATATGGACTCNTCAAAGAAAATGGATAATAAATTATGAAAAAACTGATGTTGCTCGATGGTAATTCTCTTGTGTATCGGGCTTTTTTCGCACTAAGTCAGGCAGATATGAGAACATCAGATGGTGATCCAACAGGAGCGATCTATGGCTTCCTAACAATGCTCTTTAACTTAATTACGGACCATAGACCGGATGGTCTAGCAGTAGCTTTTGACTTGCCACACCCGACCTTTAGACACGAAAGAGTAGATACCTACAAAGCAGGCAGAGCAAAAACACCTGATGACCTTTTGCAACAGATCCCAAAGATAAAGGAGATCCTACCTTCAATGGGGATCCAAACTATTGAACTTCAAGGTTACGAAGCCGACGATATTCTCGCTACTCTTGCAACACAAGCAAGAGAGGGAAAGATAGAAGCAATTGTCATAACTGGAGACAGAGACAGCTACCAACTTGTTGAAGACCCTTTTATAAAGGTTCTGTATAACCGAAAAGGGGTTTCGGANTATATTCTATTTGACGAAGATGCTATCAAGGAACGAACGGGAGTGTCACCTAGNGATTATGTCAAATATGCAGCTCTTCGGGGAGANAAATCAGATAACCTTCCTGGTGTTCCCGGTGTTGGAGAGAAAACTGCGGCAAAGCTAGTAAACGAATTTCAAACATTAGATNGGATATTTGAATCAGCTGATCAGCAAAAGCCAAAACTTAAAGAGAATCTGCTTTCAAATGAAAACTTAGCTCGACTGAATGAAGAAGTGATGACTTTGGTTAGAGATGTTCCTCTTGAGATCACGGTAAAGAGCCTTAAAATTGGTGAATGTGATGTCGCTACGACACAAGACTTCTTTCAAGATTTTGAACTTCGAACACTCATAAAAAAAATGAATGATGCCTTTGGAGTCTCTTTAACGGTAGATGAACCCGATAGCGATCAAAAGAATTTAGATTTGGCAAAGCATTGCATAACTTTGGCTGATAGCGCTGCCTTAAGGACTCTGCTCAAAGAGATACAGCATTCCCAAACCCCTATAGCTCTTTCTGTCAGTTGGGANTNAGACCAGAACGCTCNTTCAGGTTTCGGTTTAGGGCGCGACCCTTCNCACGGTAACTCAGCCTGGTTCCCTTATAGCTACCTTGACGATGAAGAAACCTTGAATGCGTTCAAGCAATTCCTTCAGCGAGAAGAAGGAGTCATTGGTCATGGACTTAAGGAACTAATTCGCGCTTTGCTCACTGCAAAGCTTCCTGNACCCGAAATCATAATGGATACTGAAGTTGCGGCTTATCTCCTTAACCCATCTCGTAATTCTTATTTGCTTTCTGATTTANTGCAGGAGTANGCAAAATTATCTGTTGAAACANGGGCGGATATTCAAGATGGGCAGCTTGACCTTGGATCACCAGGTGAGNCCAGTATGCAACAGCAGGCAATTGAAGCTGCATCAATTTCCCTGTTATATGAGCCCTTAGAAAGCCTTATTGAAGAGGAAGGCCTTCAAAAACTTAATAACGAAATTGAAGTGCCCCTGATNTATGTTTTGGCTGAAATGGAATATACCGGAATACAAGTTGACGTGNATGGATTAAAGAACTTGCGNAATCAATTGGAGAATGAAGTTATCGATGCAAGAGTAAGGATCCANGAGTTAGCTGGACAAGAATTTAATGTAAATTCAACAAAACAGTTACAACAGGTCCTCTTCNNCGATTTGAGCTTAGAACCGCGAAAGAAAACTAAAACAGGGTTCAGCACAGATGCACAAACTNTAGAGAAAATGAAAGACGATCACCCGATTATTGAGAAACTTTTGGAATACAGAGAAGTAGAGAAACTGCGCTCAACATACGGACAAGGCCTCTTAAACGAGGTTGACGACGACCGAAGAATACGAGCAACCTTTCACCAAACAGTTACTGTGACGGGAAGATTAAGTTCGGTTAGTCCAAACCTGCACAATATCCCAGTGCGAACAGNAAAAGGAAAGGTATTTCGCGAAGTCTTTATAGCCAAAAAGAATCACAAACTTCTAGTGGCCGACTACAACCAAATCGAACTTCGTTGCATAGCGCATTTGTCATCCGATGTGGGACTGATCAATGCTTTNAACAACGGTCAAGACATNCACACTGCGACAGCAGCNCGAGTATTCGGGATCAATGATTCAGAAGTAACTAAAGCACAAAGAGAAAAAGCCAAGATGGTTAGTTACGGGCTTGCATACGGAATGGAAGCATACGGGTTAGCGCAACGNTTGGGTATAGANAACAAAGAAGCAGCCAAAATCTTAAATGACTATTTTGCTGCCTTCCCATCTGTNAAAGACTATATGGACAAAGCTGTAAATGAAGCCAAAGAGAGAGGATATACAGAAACACTCTTTGGTCGTAAACGTAAGATACCTGAACTCAAATCATCTAATTCTAGAGTTCGAAATGCTGCGGAGCGTCAAGCCATGAACGCAGGCATTCAAGGACTAGCAGCAGATATTTTTAAAGTCGCTCTAGTGAACTTGAATAAGCGGCTAAAAGAAGAAAATCTTGATAGCTCCATAATTCTTCAAGTTCATGACGAAGTGATACTCGAATGCCCAGTGTCCGAGCTTCCTCATGTAGAGGCATTGACCATAGAGGAAATGGAATCTGCATTCTCACTAGATGTCCCATTAGAAGTCAATATAAGTTCTGGAATGACATGGGCAGAAGCCAAGTAGTTGATATGACTCTTAAACCTCAGAATGGGTAATCACTGGTTTGAANTAGCAGCCCAGCATATGGGGAATGCATACCTCAATTACTCGTTTACAAAAGGNAGTANACAAGAGGTCGCGTTTCTGATGAAAGCGCTGAGTCTCAAGCCTGGAATGAAATTACTTGATGTGGGTTGTGGCCCCGGCCGCCATTCACACCTATTCGCAAATGAGGGAATTAATGTCCTTGGGGTAGATATCAGCCAAGAATTCATTGACATCGCCTCCGCAGCTGAAAATTCTGGTGCTAGTTTTATGCGCTTAGATGCAAGGGATTTGCATTTTGATGAAGAATTTGATGCGGTGATATCCCTTTGTCAAGGGGCCTTCGGNCTAGCCGGTGAAACAAGTAGCCCTGTTCCTATGTCAGACCCTGATGGGGAAATCCTCAAAAAAATGTCTCANGCTCTTGTCGGAGGGGGAAAAATAGCNTTATCCGCNTTTTCAGCCTACTTTCAGCTTCGTTTTCTTGAAGACCATAAAGACACGTTCTTCGCCGATCATGGAGTTAACCACGAGCAAACAACGATAAGGAATGCATCAGGTGATGAAAAAATACAAGATTTGTGGACCAGNTGTTTTACCCCAAGAGAACTTCGTCTAATGGCGAAAGACGCCAACCTATCAGTTCAATCAATCTGGTCTGTTTCTCCAGGTAAGTATAGAGAAACTCCTCCAACACATACCCAAGCAGAGTTTCTCATGATTGCCACAAGAGAAAATTATGCTTAAAAACAAAGAATTTGTTGGCACTTCTTAAGGTATTGATAACCTTAGAAGTCGTGGAAGTCATTAAAAGGACAGCCATATCAAATATCGTCTATTAGAAAATAAATAAATGTCAACTATTGAAACAGAATCCAACGCCAAGAATGATGGCTACACCCCAAGAGAAATAGCAGTAAATGACCTTGATGGGAAAACACTAGAAGAAGCTTTCGCAGACTCAATGGTTGAGGTTGAAGATGGGCAACTTGTAGCTGGAACAGTTGTCAAAGTAGACCGAGAAGAAGCCCTNCTTGATATTGGTTTCAAATCAGAAGGTGTAATCCCACGTCGTGAACTCTCCTTGAGAAATGATGTAGCAGTTGATGAACTTGTAAACNTTGGAGACCAAATTGAGGCCTTAGTTATCCAAAAAGAAGANAAAGATGGCCGACTCATTCTCTCTAAGAAACGAGCACAATATGAAAAAGCTTGGGGCGATATCCAGAAGGTAAAAGATAACGACGGAATGGTGAAGGGTCTCGTTATCGAAGTTGTGAAAGGTGGACTCATCGTTGACATCGGTTTAAGAGGGTTCCTTCCAGCTTCCCTTGTGGAACTTCGGAGAGTTCGAGATCTCCAACCGTATATGGGAATGGAAATTGAAGCGAAGATCATTGAGCTCGATAAGAACAGAAACAATGTAGTGCTGTCTCGACGCTCATGGCTAGAAGAAACGCAAAAGGAACAAAGAGAAGAATTCCTTGATCTACTTAAGNCAGGGGAAAGACGAAAGGGCGTTATTTCGTCTGTCGTTAATTTCGGAGCATTTGTTGATCTTGGGGGAATGGATGGTCTGATCCATGTGTCAGAACTCTCATGGAAGCATGTCAGCCACCCATCTGATGTTGTGACGATTGGGGATGAAGTAGACGTTGAGGTTCTCGAGGTAGACTTAGACAGAGAACGAATTAGTCTTTCGCTCAAGGCAACCCAACAGGACCCCTGGCAAGAATTTGCTGAAACCCACCGAGTCGGGGAANTAGTTTATGGGCGAGTTACTAAATTAGTCCCATTTGGTAGTTTNATTCAGGTCGGNGACAATATTGAAGGNTTAGTGCACATTTCGGAAATGTCTAATCACCATATTGATCTACCCGAGCAGGTTGTGACTCCTGGTGAAGAACTTTGGGTNAAGATCATAGATGTTGACCTGGAGAAACGACGTATAAGTCTCTCTGTCAAGCAAGCTGCGGAAGGCGGAGTGGTTGCTGAGGAATACCAAGAGCACTTTGGCGAGCAGAACTATGACACCGAAGGAAACTACATCGGGCCAGCCGTTGAACTCGACCCTGAAGCTGCAGCAGACCTAGAAGAAGCATGGTCTGCTTATGAGAGAAGTGAACAGGAGCGCTTAGCNGCTGAATCAGAGGCGGATCTAGACATATAGTGGTNGAAATCGCAATCACCGGCGGGATAGGGTCTGGGAAGACTACTGTAGGAAAACTACTTGTTGATAAAGGAGTTGTTCTCGTTGATGCGGATCAAATTGTAAAGGATTTGCAGAAACCAGGGGGCAAAGTCTTCAACAAAATCGTTGAGACCTACGGCANTGAAATACTCCTGAACGATGGAGAGCTTAACAGAGGAAAGATCGCCGAAATTGTCTTTAACGATGAGCATGAACTCTCAAAACTGAATGAAATTGTCCATCCTGCCGTAGGTGAGGAAATGGGTAATCGCCGGAAGGAAGCTATTAAACAGGGAAATATAGTATTAGTGGATATTCCGTTGATGGTAACAGCTGAGGGAGAGCTAGGTCGAGAAGAGTACAAGCTATTTGATGGAATAATAGTAGTTGATTGCAAAATCGAAACAGCAGTAATGCGTCTCGTGCAACAAAGAGGTTTTGATGAAAAGGATGCAAGAGCGCGGATAGCTAAACAAGCGACGCCTAAGCAAAGACGTGAATTTGCTGATTTCCTAATTGATAATAATGAACCAGAAGAGAACCTCTCCAAACAAATTGAAAAGTGCTGGGAATGGATGCATTCTCTTTCTGCAAAAAAACGAAACGTGTAAACTGCTTTCATGGTTAATAGGTCAGATGGTGTCCCATTCAAAGTGGTTTCTGATTTCGAACCAGCTGGAGATCAGCCAAATGCAATCCAAAATTTGGCCACCGGT
>PATH01000010.1 GCA_002712325.1 Acidimicrobiaceae bacterium
AGGTTGTCAGACGGGTTTTGTGCTTGTTGTAAGACTTGAAAGCTTGACGCTCCAAATTGTGTATGTTTGACGGGATTTAATCCCGTCAAAGCGAGTTTTTCGTGTGTCCATCTATCTGTATTGCTTGGAGGCTCACTGACAATAAGAAAAGCGTTCAATTTTAATAATCGGCAAGCACATTCAGCTGTGACAGCAGGTGGCCCAAAGGCTCTAGCAGTCACAAAATCAGCTGTACATGCAAGTTTTTCAGCCCTTGCTGCATTTTCAGCTTCATCACAAACAATTTTAACCCTTTCGGAGGCATTAAGTAGGCTGACAGCTTCACGTAAAAAGTTTGCTCTTCTTTTTTTTCTCTCTATGAGTACAAATTCCCAGTCTTTAAGTTCCTCTATCAAAACTAAGCCTGGAACTCCCCCACCTGAACCTAAATCAAAAATTTTTCCTGTTTGGTTTGATCCAATAAAGCCCTGAATTACGTTCGCAAATCCCTTTGCATTTCGTATGTGGTCATCAATCGGTGGGTTTCCTAGAAAATTAAGCTCTTGTGACTTTTCTAGAATGCCTCGTAGCACTTTTATTCAGAAGGTTGGAGAACGACGTATCTACGTGGCTCTTCCCCATCACTACTACTTGTAATACCGGAAATCTCTGCAGCAGCATCGTGAACTATTTTGCGATCAGCTGCGCCCATTGGTTCTAATTCGACTTTTTCACTGTTTTCTTTAACTAATTCAGCTTGCTTTTGTGTAAATGCAACCAGTGAAGCTTTTCTCTTTTCTCGATAACCACCTACGTCTACCGAAAGCCTATTAGTTTTTCTACCGGAAGCATGCCGTTGAACAACTGTTCTTGTAATGTCCTGTAGAGCTAATAATGTCCCAGCTTTAGGCCCTATCAGAAGACCAATATCGTCCCCATCAATAGACCCAATTATTCTTTCTTCTTCCATTCGTNTACTGGCTGACGCTTCGATTTGAAAACTTGCAATTACNCCTTCTAGGAAATCAATAACTGCGTCCTCNTGCTCTTTAAGGGNCATTGGTTCTCTATCTTCTTGCATTTTTTTAGTGNTTTTAGGTTTAGTGCTTTTCTTATTGTTGTTCTTATTGTTATTACTGCTGTTTTTAGGTGNTGTTTTGTTATTCTTTTGATTTTTGTTATTACTTTTTGAACGTTTTCGGTTGTTATTTGTTGTTTTTGAAGGAAGATCAGCAGGTTTTACCCGTGCTCTAACCCTTGCTTCTGTTTTTTTAAGACCAAAAAGCCTATTTTCTTCTCTTGTAACAACTTCGAACTCTGCGTCTTCTCGAGCAACGCCTAATTGGTCTAATGCAAGTTCTTCTGCAGCTTCAATATTTTCGGCACGGACTTCTACCCATTCCATATTTATCACTTCTTTTTCTTATTACGACGACGCGAGCCCGACGTGTCTGGTTCATTATTTTTCTTTGGTGTCACCCTTTTTGATGTTGGGCGAGCTTGTGGCTCTTTACGCTCGGCAACTTTGCCCTTTTTAGGACTATTTGTCTCTGGGGGTTTGGTTTTTTTATTGCGTTTCTTAGGAGGATTTGTCAAATGACGTCGAGTTCCATGAACCTCGTTTTCATCAAATGATTTCCCTGGTTTCTGTTTTTGAACTGATTCAACCATTTCTTTGGTTGGTTTAACTATTTCCGATGTGTCAGCATTTTCACCGTAATATTTTCTTGTTATAAATAACTGCGTGAGCACTCTGAAAGCATTTGATGTCAGGAAATAAAAGACGAGCGCTGCAGGAAAAGTAAATGAAAATATCGGCAACATAAACGGCATATATTTCATTAAAAGTTGCTGCTGAGCAGGCATTTCAGACATTGACGATGATGACCTNGTCTGGATCATTCGTTGCTGATACCAAGCAGAAAGGCCGACTAGGAGAACTAATAATAAGTAAGGGAGGCTTTCGGCAAAATTATTTGTCATTACATTCCATGGAGTGCGAGCAAGATCCATACCCAGAGAGGACATTTCTGTTGATAAAGCCAAATCTCGATACATTTCCGTATCTGTTCCAATGAAGTCGGGGTTAAAGACACGTGATTTTAATACAGGAATATATTCTGCGTTCGTTTGGTCAATAATTGAAACATCACCAAGTCTGAGCCCTACTTCTCCTGTTCGTCTTGTTAATCCACGAACAGTATAAAAAAGGCCGAAAAATATAGGCATTTGAGCTATCANAGGNAGACACCCTGCTAAAGGATTAATACCGTTAGCTTGGTAAAGCGCCATCATTTCCTGATTTAATTTATCCCGATCTTTTCCATGTTTTTTCCGGAGTTTTTTTAATTCTGGGGCCACTTTTTGCATAGCTAACATGCTGCGTGTCTGTTTCANCGTCACCGGTGTGAGAACAATCATCACGAGGCAGGTAAATATAATTATTGAAAACGCATAATTAGGGAAAAAATCATAGATTATNGTNAGCATTCTCCCAAAAAACTCTAACATTGCGNTTTCCTCTCCGGAACAGGATCATATCCATGCCCACCCCATGGATGACATCGGCACAACCTCTTGGTTGAATACCAGCCGCCTCTTAAAATNCCATGCATATCGAGTGCCTCATATGCATATTCGGAACAGCTAGGCATATACCTACATGTGGGAAGTTTATTTATAGTAAGGCGTTGATACAACAAAATAGCCTTCTGACCTGCNGTTTTAAGCATTNTNCTTTTNGGTTTTTTATATAATGTGTTCTTCAAATAATTCATTTAGTGCTTCTTTTAAAACTATTTCCGGGTTAAATTTTTCACTTGNNTTTGAGTGAATTTTTATTAAATAGTTTCCTTCTTTAATTNCTCTCGNGTCAGATCTAGCTATNTTTCTAAATGCTTCTCGATACTGCCTACGAATTCTGTTTCTATTAACAGCTATTCCAACAGTCTTNGGGATTGCAAATGCTAAACATGGAATTTNTGTCTTCTCATAAAGATAAACGATTTCAAACGAANCTTTTTTTATTCGAANTCCTCGCTTCAATAGGGAAGCGTGTCTATCTCTCCCAGTTACTTTCCCTATTATGCTGACAGTTTTTGCCTTCCNCGTCGCCGACGCGNTTTTATAACCGCTCGGCCCCCTCTGGTTGACATGCGATTACGAAAGCCGTGTTTTTTAGCTCTGCGTCGCACATTTGGTTGAAAAGTTCTTTTCACTTTTGATCCTTTAAGTTATTTTTTAAGGTTTCTTAAACACACCCTGTTTCGAAGCCCGGTTTTTTACCGACTTTTTATATCCAGGCAGCATTCACCCTACATCAATACGCTAGAGGCTCTTCTTAAGTTATTACAACCTTAAAAATCATAATTTAAAAATACTAAAGCAAAGTTATCCACAAGCCAATTAGGTCNNGGTTTAAAAATAGATCCACACCCTGTGGATAAGTGCTAAAAAATGGNTNTGANCNGNGAAAACAAATCCACTAGCCTTCCACTGGCAAGTTTGTCCACATGCTGCTAGGTTGCACAGTCACGCTATAAAAATAAAAGATCTCCACAAGATTACACACACTGATATTAGAAGGNTATGTGGAGTTGAAACAGAAAAGAGAAAATCCATGTCAAACGTAACGCAACTATGGGATGCCTGTGCACAATCTATTCGAGATCAGGTATCTGATGGTGTTTGGCAATCTACATTCAAGGAGGCACGCCCTCAATCTATTACTGAAAGTGAATTAATTCTCACGGTGCCAAACCAATGGGTAAAAGCGCAAGTGGAAGGAAAATATAACCCTCTTGTTCTTGAAGCACTCGAAGAGGCTTCACCNACACATATTCAATTAATTGTTGAAGTTGACACTAAAGACAGNGATGAAATGGAATTGGTTCAAGTAGATCCTCTTATTCCTAATGAAGAGCAANGAAGNGAAGTAAAGNCTCCTATTTATAATGAAACAAGTTATACGAACAAAGATAAGCCCTCAGTTAAAAACGAAAAGTACACTTTTGAAACTTTTGTTACAGGAACAAGTAATCGTTTTGCTCATGCTGCTGCTTTGTCTGTTGCTGAAAGACCTGCAGAGTCGTATAACCCACTCTTTATTCACGGTGAAGCTGGCTTGGGAAAAACTCACCTTCTTCAGGCAATAGAAAGCTATATTCATGAGAACTATCCCATGCATTCAACAAAGTATGTTTCNACGGAAACATTTCTAAATGAATTTATTGAATCAATAAAAACAAATAAACGAACTGAATTCAAGAGTCGTTATAGGGAAATTGATGTTCTTCTCGTTGATGACATCCAATTTTTAGAAGGGAAAGAAGGGCTCCAGGAAGAATTTTTCCACACGTTCAATAGCTTGCACCAAGCAAATAAACAGATTGTTTTATCTTCCGATCGCCCACCAGACGCAATTTCTACATTAGAAGACCGACTAAGAAGTCGTTTTAAAATGGGATTATTGACAGACATACAGCCACCAGACTTAGAAACAAGGCTGGCTATTCTTCGAAAGAAAGCGGAAAATGAAACTATTCCTGTTCCAGCGGATGTACTTGAATTTATAGCAACACACGCAAAGGAAAATATTAGAGAACTAGAAGGTGCATTAACTCGNGTNTGTGCATTTGCGAAACTAAATAGTCAAGACTTAACTATCGAAATAGCAAAAACAGTTCTCCAAGAATTAATCGCTTTAAGGAAACCACGTGCGATAACACCAGAGGTTATTCTTGATGCAACTGCGGAAAAATTTGGTCTTTCTAAAGAGGACATTATTGGTCAGAGGCGGCACAGGCCTTTAGTAACAGCTAGGCAAATAGCTATGTATGTATTTCGAGAGTTAACGGAATTAAGTTATCCAGCAATTGCTAGGGAGTTTGGTGGACGTGATCACACAACAGTGATCCACGCCGTAGACAAGATCAGTGACCTCATGCCAGCAAAACAGCAAATTTACGATGATGTCACAGACCTGGTACAAACAATCCGATCAGGGAAATAAATAATCCACACGGTTTGTGGACTACTATAGAAAGTGTTGATAACAACAAGATCTTGACTCAACTACATTAGTAACACCGGAGTTAGCACCTGTGGATTACATAAGTAGTTAACAGTAAATCCACAGAAAAAAATCTCTCTGAACAGGGACTATATAAGATTAACCACATACCCACATACCTACTATTACTACTAAATAATTAAAAAATTTACAGAACAGAAGGAGTTCTCCACAAGTGAAATTTCGATGCGATCGCGACATATTGGTTGAAGCACTTAATACATCTAATAAAGCTGTAACAAATAGAGCTACGCTNCCTGTTTTAAATGGTCTCCACCTTAATTTAGAAAAGGANACTTTAGTTATAACAGGTAGTGATTTAGATTTGACCATAACTGTTTTGCTTGATGTAGCAGGTGAAACCGACGGAACATCTGTTGTCCCAGCTCGACTTCTTTCTGATGTCATTAGATCAGTAGAGGCAGGGACAGTTGATATAACTGTTGATAATACAGACTTACAAGTGGTAGCTGGACGTAGTGAATTTGCCCTACGTACAATACCTGCAGATGAATATCCATTATTTGAGGGAGCTAATTCGGATCCTGTGACAGTGGATGCTTCTTTACTTGTGAGTGCTCTGGAACAAGTTACTCCTGCGGCTTCATCTGATGATTCTCGTCCTATTCTTACGGGTGTTTATATGGTGGCGGAGGAAAAAGGATTTCGTTTAGTAGCGACTGACTCATATAGATTAGCTGTTCGGGATATGCCAGGTTCATCATTATTAGCTGGGCAGCCTCCAATTCTTGTTCCATCAAGAGCTCTCACAGAATTAGCAAGGTTACTAGAAAAAGATTCAGAAGTTTCTCTATATCTTGGTGAAAAAGAAGCATCCTTTGAAGTTAATAATGTACGAATGACGACCAGGTTGATTGAAGGGGAGTTTCCTGACTATAAGAGATTAGTACCAGAAGATAACCCTAATAAATTAACTGCCAATAGGGGAGAATTACGCGATGCAGTTAAACGAGTTCGTTTACTAGCTCAAGAAGCGACCCCTATTCGTTTAGAAATGGGGATGACTGGCTTGCAATTAATAGCAAAAACACAAGATATTGGTGAAGCTCATGAAACTGTGGATGCTAATTATGATGGGGACGATCTCACTATTGCATTTAATGCCGAGTATTTGTTAAAAGGCTTAGAAATAGCTCCTGGCGACGATATCACGTTAGAAACGAGAGATAATCAAAAACCAGCTGTCTTAAAATCACAGGAACACCCTGAATTCTTATATCTTTTAATGCCTGTGCGTATTTCGTAATAACGATAATGGTTTATCTGAAAAAATTATGGCTACAAGACTTCCGTAATTATTCAGCAGAAGAAATAACGTTTGAAAAAGGAACAAACGTTATTTTTGGTCAAAATGGTCAAGGAAAAACAAATCTTTTAGAAGCAATTTATTACATGGGCAGTGCAGTCTCCTTTAGAGGGGCACCGACAGAAGCACTTATTCAGCAAGGCCTAGATACGGCAATCATTAGAGCTGAGATACAACACGAAGAGAGAGATCTCTTAGTCGAGGCAGAAATTTCAACCCAACGTCAGAACAGTATCGTAATAAACAAACAAAAAATAAGACCTATCCGTAATCTTGTTGGATTGATACCGATGACTATTTTTGGACCAGACGATTTAACACTAGTAAAAGAAGGACCAAGTAATAGACGAATATACATTGATGACCTATTAATTAGAACACACCCAAACCATCTAAAAAAACGAACAGACCTTGAGTCGGTATTAAAACAACGTAATGCTTTTTTAAAACAACAAAAAGGTTATGTCTCAAATCAAAATTTACAAACACTTTCAGTTTGGAGTGAACAATTTGCTGCTCTGAGCGAGCAGTGGGGAGCCTTAAGACAAGAGGCATTAATTGAAATTCAAGATTTAGCTCAAGAAGCATACGAAAAGCTTGTAGGCGGCACGGAGAAACTTGAGATTTCTTATAATCCTCGGTGGTTACAAGAGGGGCTTCTATCACTTTTAAAGGAAGCAGAAAAGGATGAAGTTCGTAGGGGAACAACCCTGGTAGGCCCACACAGAGACGATATTGAAATTTTTTTAGAGGGCATGCCTGCAAGAACGCATGCCTCTCAAGGAGAGCAACGGACAATAGCTCTCTCTCTAAGAGTTGCTGGACATCATCTATTACATAAAGTTCATAAAACTAAACCGCTTTTGCTTTTGGATGATGTTTTTTCTGAACTGGATAATGATCGAACAGAGAGACTTCTTCATCTTTTAGTTGCAGATCAAACATTTATTACTACCGCTATGCAACCTCAAGTTATTAAAGAAAATATGTACCGTGAGATTAAAGCAGGAAAGGTCTTGTGCTAATGAAATGGGATCCTTTAGAGGGAGAACAGAAACAACCAAAAAAACTTGATTTTCTTTTGGATTCCCTCTTGCACAAACTAAGTGGATCATCTTCTCAAGACATAACTGTAATTATTGATAAATGGGAATCAATAGTTGGTGAAAAATTTTCACAGATTACATATCCAACGCATATCAAGAACAATAAGTTACATATTCAAACTAATGATGCTGTTATTGCACAAGAGTTAGAATGGCGAAAAGCACAAATTTTAAACGCCACAAAATCGTATATAAGTAGCGACAGAATTGAAGCTTTAAAAATAACAATAAAGAAAACATAAGACAAAAATCTATATATAAAAAGCAACATAATTTAAGTCTCTATACCCCTACAGATCACCGGAAAATGATAGAATTAGAAATGTGTGATTTAGCGCTCTGACCACGTGTTTTATAGCAAAAACATGAGAAAATTCAAAGTAAATCACCTTAAAAAATTTGGTAGGGAAATTAATTACAAATGACGCAAACCACTGACTCATATAGTGCTGAGGACATTCAGGTTTTAGAAGGGTTAGAGGCGGTTCGTAAACGACCAGGTATGTACATTGGTTCTACTGGTCCAACAGGTTTACATCATCTAGTCTACGAAGTCGTTGATAATGCTGTTGATGAAGCGATGGCAGGACACTGTACACAAATAGAGGTAGAGATTCTAAAAGATGGAGCTTGTGAAGTACGAGATAACGGCCGAGGAATTCCAGTTGGAACGCATCACCAGTATGAAGATTTATCTGCAGCAGAAGTAGTTTTGACCGTTCTTCATGCGGGTGGAAAATTTGGTGGAGATGGATACAAGGTATCTGGTGGTTTACATGGTGTCGGTGTTTCTGTAGTGAATGCTTTAAGTTCAAAAGTTGAAGTTGAAATTGATCGCGATGGGAAAAGACATTTCATGTCATTTAAAGATGGTGGAGAACCGGACCAAAAACTTGCGATAAACGGTGACGCTCCAAAAGATCAAACGGGAACAACTGTTCGATTTTGGCCAGATATTCAAATATTCAAAGAAGGAATAGATTTTCGGGCGAATACATTATTGGAACGTTTTCAAATGATGGCTTTTCTTAATAAAGGCCTTGAAATAACTTTTATTGATAACCGAGGTAACGGAAACAATAAAAAGACTTCTTATAAATATGACGGTGGTATTAAAGACTTTGTTCAACATGTAAATACATCGAAAGAGGCGTTATTTGAAAAGGTAGGTTTTTTCCAAGACCAAGATGATGAACAAGAAGTAGAAATAGCTTTTCAATGGAATACAGGATTTAATTCTGATGGAATACATTCCTTCGCTAACGGTATTTCAACAACAGAAGGTGGAATGCATGAACAGGGATTTAGAACAGCATTAACACGCGTAGTTAATAAATATGCACGTGATAATGGTCAATTAAATAAAAGCGACGATGGATTGCAAGGTGAGGACATCCGAGAAGGATTAACAGCAATAATTTCCGTTCGTCTTCGTGAACCTCAATTTGAGGGCCAGACAAAGAGCAAACTAGGTAATGTTTCAATTAAATCACTCGTTGAAAAGGCAACAGGCGAACACTTACGTGATTGGCTTGAAGAAAATCCTAAAGAAGCAAAACTAATAACACAGAAAGCTGTACAGGCAGCTCGTGCGCGTATAGCTGCTAGAACAGCACGTGATGCAACAAGAAGAAAGTCAGCCCTAGATGGTGCAGGGTTGCCAGGCAAGTTAACAGATTGTTCAAGTAAAGATCCTGAAGAATCTGAACTTTATATTGTCGAAGGAAATTCAGCGGGTGGTTCAGCGAAAGACGCCCGTGATCCAAGAATCATGGCAATTCTTCCGATTCGTGGGAAGATTTTAAATGTTGAACGCTCACGAATCGATAAAATGTTAAATAATACTGAGGTTCAAGCACTAATTTCTGCAATTGGCGCTGGATTCGGCGACGAATTCGATATTGAAAAGATTCGGTACCATAAAATTGTTCTACTAGCAGATGCTGATGTTGATGGAAGCCACATAAGAACACTGTTATTAACTTTTCTTTATCGGCAAATGAAAGAACTTGTGTTAAATGGACATGTTTATATTGCGCAACCGCCTTTATTTTCAACAGAAGTTAAAAAATCAAAAATATATCTAAAAGACGAACATGCCCGAGAACTTTTTCTAAAAGAAAATCCTAAACATAAAGCAGACTTTGGAAGGTTAAAGGGATTAGGGGAGATGAATTCTGATGAGCTGTGGGATACAACTATGGATCCCGAGAAAAGAACGCTCCTTAAAGTAACAGTTGAACAAGCATCCATAGCAGACGAAGTATTCTCAAAATTAATGGGAGAAGATGTTGAAAGTAGAAAAACTTTCATACAAACAAATGCTAAAGATGTTCGATTTTTAGATATCTAGAAACAACAAAGGAATTCATGAGCGATATTGACACCTCCCAGGATAATAACCCCGCAGATGGAGTTGAAGATGTTGAAATACAAGAAGAAATGGAACAATCTTTTCTTGACTACGCTATGTCTGTCATTGTTGCCCGTGCTCTTCCTGATGCAAGAGATGGACTGAAACCTGTTCATCGCCGAATACTTTGGGGAATGTATGACACAAATGTAAGACCGGACAGATCGCATGTGAAATGTGCAACCGTCGTTGGTGAAGTAATGGGCCATTATCATCCTCATGGAGATAGCGCTATTTATGAAGCGCTAGTTCGAATGGGGCAACCGTTTTCCCTTCGGCACCCACTTATTGATCCACACGGAAATTTTGGTTCCCCAAATGATCCTCCTGCAGCTATGAGATACACAGAGAGCAGATTGTCACAGTTAGCAATGTCAATGCTTGAAGGAATAGATGAAGAAACCATAGATTTTCTAGATAACTTCGATGGATCATCGCAAGAACCAAAAGTGTTACCAGCACGCTTCCCTAACTTATTGGTAAATGGGGGACAGGGGATAGCTGTCGGAATGGCGACTAATATACCCCCACATAACCTCGAAGAAATATCCGATGCGGCAATCCACTTAATAAACAACCCAGAAGCGACAATTAAAGACTTGATGGAATTCGTGAAAGGACCAGATTTTCCTACAGGTGGGGAAATACTTGGACATTCTGGAATACATCAGGCGTATAAAACTGGAAGAGGCTCTATAAAAGTTAGAGCAAAAGCTGAAATAGTTGAGGGTCAAAAGAATGATCTGATAGTTGTTACTGAAATTCCATATCAAACAAGTGTTGAATCTATAGAAGAGAAAACAGCAGCGCTAGTAGATAAAGGAGAAATTGAAGGAATCCGAACGATACGAAATGAATCAGCAAAAGGAAAAACTCGTCTTGTATTTGAACTGAAGAAAGACGCCCCAGCACTCGTTATTCTTAACCAACTGTACAAAGGCACTCCACTTCAGACATCTTTTCCAGTGAATATGGTTGCCCTTGATGATGGAGTACCGAAGACGATGACCCTTCTTGATGCATTATCTTGCTGGGTTAATCATCAAATAGAAATTGTTACACGAAGAACAGAATTTCGGTTAGAACGAGCAGAACATGAGCTACATATAAATTCAGGATTGTTAAAAGCAATTGGAATGATTGATGAAATTATTGCCACAATCCGGGGCAGTGAAGATCGGGCAACCGCAAGAACATCACTAATGAATGAACCATTTGAATTCAGTGAGATACAAGCGAATCATATTTTAGATATGCAACTTGGACGATTAACTCGTTTAGGAAGAGATCAAATAGAAGAGAAAGTACAAGAGCTAACAGAAGTAATTACAGAACTTCAAGCAATACTCGCAGACGATACAGAGCTTAGAAATTTAATCATCGATGAATTATCAGCAATTCGTGATGAATATTCAAATGAAAGACGAACGCAATTAGTAGATGACCCGGGTGATTTCCTTATTGAGGACTTAATTGATGATGAAGAACTTGTTTTCTCATTGAGTTCAGGTGGATATGTAAAAACGGTTTCTAGTGATGAATTTAGAAGCCAAGGTAGAGGAGGAAGGGGAGTAGCCGGAGCTGGATTGAAAGATGAAGATCTAATCACAACCATTCTGCACACATCAGCACATGCTTATCTTCTACTTTTCACTAATCTAGGAAAAGTTCATCGTCTGAAAGCACATCAAATTCCAACTATGAGTCGTACAGCCCGTGGAACTGCGATTGTTAACTTATTGCAATTATCACCAGACGAAAAAGTAGCAGCAGTAATTGATACAAGAGATTACGAAACAAACAGATTTCTTGTCTTCGCAACAAAACAAGGAAAAATAAAGAAAACTAAATTTACTGAATATGATAAATCTCGTTCGAAAGGCTTAATAGCTATAAAATTGAACGAAGGGGACGAATTAGTGAGAGTGTTACCCACAACAGGAAATGACCATATTTGTCTCGTCAGTAATCAAGGAAAAGTGATGAGATTCCACGAAGAAGAAGTCCGACCTATGGGTAGGTCAGCGGCTGGGGTGCGAGGAATAAAAGTTTCAAACTCAGATGAAGTTGTCGCAGCGTGTTTAGCGGAAGAAGGGAAATCATTGTTAGTTGTGACTGAAAAAGGTTACGGAAAAAGAACAGACTTCAATAGTTTCAATCCCAAACATAGAGCTGGACAAGGAGTTATTGGAATTAGTCTTTCCCCTGAGAAAGGGCGAGTTGTAGCGAGTAGATCCGTAGGTGAAGAGGACGAAGTATTTATGATTGCGTCAAATGGTGTCATAATCCGGATGAAAGTGAACAGCATTTCTATTCAGGGGAGATCAGCTACTGGAGTTAAATTAATGTCCGTTGAAAATGACTCGACAGTCACTGCAATAGCTCCTGTAATCCAACAAGAAGATGTCGTTGAAGAAGACAACTAAACATTAACGATTAGTAGTTCATTGAGGGGTGCCACCACACTATCCCGTTTAGTAACCTACACTACGAATAATGACGAATATTGATGAGTCAACTACTAATGACCCTGATAAAGAAGAGCAGAATTTAGAGCAGACGCCCTCGCCGTCTGACTATTTTCATGATCTCGAACAAAACGAAACCGTTCCCGTATATCCGGATGAAGATATATCAGAAGCAGAAAGTAGATTCTTTGGAAATAAGGAGAAAATAACTTCACGTCAGCGTCCAGGAAGAAAAATATCTGTATTTGAAAAAAGAAGACGCGTTAAATTACAAGCAAGAAGAGTTAGGAGAGTGATTAGACACATTGAAGTCTGGTCCGTTCTAAAAATTTCTATTCTTTTCTTCGCATGTTTATGGGCTGTTTTCCTCATAGCAGGTTTCATTGTTTGGGGTGTCGCTGAGTCTTCTGGGACTGTTGGAAAACTTGAATCCCTGATTACTGAATTATTTGCTTTGGACACATTCAATTTTGATGGCAAACAGATATTTAGAGGCTACGCATTGGGCGGACTGATCTTGGCTATTGCTGGATCTACATTGAATGTACTTATGGTTCTGCTATTCAACCTTATTAGTGACCTCACTGGTGGTTTACGCATAACAATGATTGAAGAGGAAACTGTGCGACCTTCACCACCGCGTCGTAGGAGGCGCATTCCTACTCAATAAATAGGACTCTTACTACGAACGAGGCTATTTTGATTTCTGAACGGTATCGTAGAATTCCGAAAGTTACAAAGGGCCTATAGCTCAGTTGGTTAGAGCGCACCCCTGATAAGGGTGAGGTCGTTGGTTCAACTCCAACTAGGCCCACTGAGAACATTAGACTTGACAACTTGTGGCAAGTTTCAAAGAATTGGTTCTAACGTATGAGTCAGGAGAGTTATGAGACAACTAATTAGGGCGTTCATAGCAGTTTTTGGAGCGGTTGCGATCTCCGTTATTGTGAAATCAAAAGAAGCTGGAAATGTCCCATTGCAAAGTGGTGGATGGCGAGAGCTAGAAACTGACTAAAGAGCAATTATTATGATAGGAATTCTCGGTTTGGGAGCGGTAGGCTCACAACTTCTTCAGCGACTAAATACATCCATTCCAGATGTTCCATTATTTGTGAGCGGTCCTGATCGAAAAAAAATCTCTCCTGCTATGGTTCGAAAAAATTCAATCAACTTTTGTGCTAGCAATGAAAAATTAGAAGACCAGAAGATATCACTCTTGGTCCTATCGTGTTCTTCAGGTCAACATTTACAAACCGCCCAAAGAGCGATTAAAAATGGCATTTCTGTAATATCAACATCAAATAAAGTCAGTGATGTTGTTGGACTTTTAAAGCTTGAAGAAACAGCAAAAGAGAATGGTGTAGTAGTCGTGGCAGGTTCAGCATTTGCACCAGGGCTAACTTGTGCATTAGTAGATTTTGTGGGGAAAGAACTGGACTATGTAGAGGAAATCCATATTGCTAAAGACGGTACTGGTGGACCTGCATGTGCAAAGCAACATCATAAAGCTATGAAGAGGTCATCAATTGAGTGGTGTGATGGGCAATGGGTTCGGAGGCCTGGAGGTTCTGGTCGGGAACTCGTTTGGTTTCCTGAACCGATAGCGGGAGCAGATTGCTATAGGGCTGCATTACCTGATCCGATACTTTTACAGCATTTATTTCCATCAACTACAAGAATTACTGCTCGGGTCTCTGCATCACGACAAGATAGGCTTACGTCATGGCTCCCTATGTTAACTCCCCCTCATCGTGACGGAGGAGTTGGAGCTGTGCGGGTTGAAATTCGAGGACAACTAGAAAATCATAGAGTTACAAAGGTAATAGGAGCAGTTAGTGCCCCATCAACTGCCACAGCGATCGTAACGGAGATACTGTGTGAAATGTTTGTTAGTAACAAACTCAAAAACAAAACAGGTGGAGTTGCTTCAGTTTGCGATTCAACTATGTTTCTCCAAAGCGTAAAGAAAAAAGGAATTCGTATCGTAGAGTTTGATGGAATTCCAGAGGAAAGGGACTAACTACTTAAGAGGGACAATAAATCATCGTGAATTAATCCGTTTGTTGCCACCCATCCAACCTTATCTTCAAGCTCAGTTTTGCCGTCCCAAGTAGAGATACGACCCCCAGCTTCAGGAATTATCGTTAACATTGGAGCCACATCATATGTATATAGCGGAGGATCAATCATCGCTTCAATACGACCAGTAGCGACAAGGAAGTAGCCGTAACCATCACCCCAAGTTCTAGTCTTCGCTCCACTTGCAGCAATTTTTAAAAGAGAATTCTCAGGCCACCATGGAACGTCGAAGCTACTAGAAGAAACACAACTATTTGAAATATTTTCAACAGAAGAAACAGAAATTGTTGGTTGTGAACTTGTAATGCCAACACCTCTTCCGGCTGCTATAAATTCATCAAGAGCAGGAAGATGAATAATACCTATAGCTGGACCAGATTCATCGATCATTGCCAAGAGTGAACTAAAAAGAGGGACTCCTCGTGCGAATGACGCAGTCCCATCAATAGGATCAATAATCCATCGTCTTGATGTCTTTCCAGAAAAGTTTTCTGACTCTTCGCCAATAATTGTGTCGTCGGGAAATTCTTTACTTATCGCCGTCCGTAAGTATTCTTCAACAACTTTATCGGCATCTGTAACTTCTGTATTGTCAGGCTTGAGATCAACTTTTAAGTCATGTGACTGAAACCAATCAAGTGTTAAGGCCGCTGCCTCAGCAGCAATCATTTTTGCATATTGAAACACATCATTTTCAACTGGTTTTTGCATCACTGACAACCTTACTTTCTAACCATTTATCTAATGCTAACCATTCAAAATCAATGAATCTTAAACATTCCATTGTTTCACTCGGAATGTTTTTTGAAGGTATGTGATTGATACGGATTTCAACAGGTTCAACAAATGGGATATTTGCAAAAATTTCTTTAAATGAACCAAAAGCTTCAAACCCTCGATGAGTAACTAGGAAAAGATCTGATTCAGGGCTGGCGCTAACCATCGCCAGTAGACCCCCCGGTTTTATGGGAAGAAGATATTTCAAATCCTGCACTCTTTTCGCACGATCAGGGTCAGATAATTTTATTTTCTGAAGAACTCGCTCAAACCTACCGTCTGTCCGAAATGTTCCTTCCGGAAAAATAACCATACCATCAGAACCCAGGTCATTAGCTAGATTTTTTACACCAGCTATCTCATGGTCACTGTTCTGTGAGCCTCTATTTACAAATTGGTTAGGTAAACGGTTTCCATAAATATCCAAAGAAGGGGAGAGTAGAAGATCCGATTTTAAAACATGTCGAGGGATCACAGTATCGGAATATTTACCTATCAGAATCGTGGGAATCAAAGCGTCAAAGAAACTACTATGTTGCGCAGCTATGATAAATGGCCCATCCCCGAATGAAAAAGTATTCGGAAATTCAACTTTCGTCCGAAGAAATATTTGAGCGCCGATCAAAATAGAAGAAACCCAGAGATATTGAACGAATGCATGAACACGCTGAGACCTATCTGATGACATCTTGTACCCAAACAAAGTTCCGAACCATAGAAGAATAGCAATCAAGACACCAGTCAATTCCATAAGCAAATACCAGAGAAACATAAGCGCAAGACGAGTATGGCGAGTTCCGTTCTTTCTAGAGACCGAATGAAAAATTCCTATAAGAATTGATGCACCAAGATAAAGTCCAGCTATTCCAATGGCAATAGGTAGCATGCCGATTGTGAAAAACCTTCTCATAATGGAATGAGAATGAAGGAAGCTAAGCATGCTAAAAATATAGAACCGAATTTATACTTTTAGCCGAATGCTCCATTTTCACGCAGGTCAGAAATACGATTCTTATCATATTCAAGAATTTCTGTAAGGATTTGTTCGGTATGTTCACCGACCTCTGGTGCTTTTGTCGGGATCGGTTGTTCTTCACCGATTATCTTTACCGGAAGAGGCAGTTGCTCAGCTCCAAGGTCATCAACTGAATAGAAGGGAAGACGGTGCTGGAACTGAGGATCATTGGGAGCGGTTTTAGCGTTATAAACAGGTGCTATAGGCGTATTTTCCTCTTCGCTAAATTTAAGCCATTCGTTCGTAGATTTCTGCTTAAAAATCTCTTTGAGTTCAAGGTGAAGTTCCCTATTTCCCTTTGCATGATCTGCATACTTTGAACCAGGCCATTTTTCAAAGAGTTCTGATCTTCCAATGCCTTCACAAAAGTTTTTCCAAAAAGCCTGTTCTGATGCCATAAAAAGAATATGGCCATCGTTTGATTCATAGATTTGGTAGCGCACCCCTTCCCACATCCCTGCCAGACCTGGTGGTCTTCGTTCGTAGTCGTCAGCTGGGTTTCCAGTAACTACAGTTTCAGAGCGCTCATAGGCTTTCCAAGTTTCTATTCGGTACCAGTCCATATATGCTGCGGCATCAGACTGAGCTAATTCCATTTGGCATCCATTACCTGTTTCTCGCGCACGTGTAATTCCTGCTAGCAATGCAAATGCACCAAGCATTGGGCCAACGTTAATACCCACGTTTGGCATATCACGTGGGATCCTAGTGAAGCCTTCCTCATCAACTACGGGATTAATCAGTCCGGCCCATGTATCGTATGCAATTCCATGACTTGGCATATTCTGATAGGGGCCAGATGATCCGTAACCAGAAAGGGTACAAAAGACAATTTTCGGGTTTATCTCCCTTAGTACATCAAACCCAAGTCCTAACTTTTCGAGAGTTCCAGGCCTCATCGCTTCCACAACGGCATCTGCAGAAGAGACCAGGTCTTTATAGATATTCAACCCATCATCAGTCTTTAGGTTTAAGGCAATGCTTCTCTTTCCCCTATGTGTGTGCAAATGCAGAAGAGAAACGCCATCAATTATTGGCCAAGTCATTTGACGGATGTAATCACCCTGAGGTGGTTCGACTTTGATTACATCTGCTCCTAAATCTGAAAAAAATGTAGATATCAAGCCAGGCCCCAAAAGAGAACTTTCAATAATTCGAACACCTGACAGCAGTTGGGTGGTACTCATTCGATCAAATCCTTACGGCTATTCTATGTAAAGGAATACTTTCTATTCCATCCTTCTATCATCACACACCCAAGACAACGGCACCACTTAATGAAGAGGTGAAAGGAACAAATATGTTGCGCGAACTTAGAGAAGAAGACCAAGAAGCATTATTGCTTCTAAATAATTCTTCAACTCCGGCTGTGAACACCCTTACTTTAGAAGAACTGCAAAGTATCTTGTCTTTAGCTGAAAAGTGTTGGGTGGAAGAAATAGACAGGGATCTTGCAGCAGCACTGATCATAATTGGGCCAGACCAGAACTACTCAAGTGATAACTACACATGGTTGGAGACACAATTCTCTAATTATTGCTATGTAGATCGAATAATGGTCAATCAAAATCATAAGCGAAGAGGCTTGGGTAAAAAACTGTATCAAGAATTAGAAAAGCACGCTCAACGCGAAGGTGACGAAATACTTCTTTGTGAAGTAAATATTGAACCTCCAAACCCGCAGTCCATCGCATTCCATACCCAACTTGGTTGGGAACCCTTTTTCGAGCGTGAACACGGTCCTGGGAAAAAAGTCCAATATTTTAAAAAGAGCATAATCCCTGCTCAGCGATAATATTCCCTTCTTTGCTAATTCGAGAATGTCGTTCTTACTTTTACTCCAGCTACCGTTTAAGTATGTCAATTTTTGAAAATGACTCCAAGAACTCCACAACTACATCTACTTTTGGGGTTTCAAAGAGAGAAAGCCACAATGCGGACCCTTTCTACAAGAGGTTTCCACCCCTTCAGCAAGATAAAAAAACTGAACCATCAACACCCGTAACGATAAATCAACTCTATGTCGGCGATTCTTCAAATATGGGTGAGATAAATGCCAATTCAACAGCTTTAGTTGTAACTTCTCCACCGTATTTCGCAGGAAAGGAGTACGAGGTTGACATAGAAAAGGAAGGAATTCCAGGAAGTTATATCGAATATTTACAAATGCTCAGATCTGTGTTCACCGAATGCTGGAGAATCCTTGAACCTGGAGGACGAATAGCTATTAATGTTGCAAACTTAGGTAGAAAACCCTACCGATCACTTAGTGCTGATATTACTAGAATCCTGCAAGAAGATATCGGGTTTCTATTACGTGGGGAAATCATTTGGGTTAAAGCTGAGGGAGCATCAGGAAGTTGCGCTTGGGGTTCTTTTCAATCTGCGTCAAATCCAGTTTTACGTGACGTAACCGAGCGCGTTATTGTTGCTAGCAAATTACGATTTGATAGATCCTTAACAAAAAAACAACGGGCATCCCGTGGATTACCTCATGTTGACTCCATTGAAAAGGAAGACTTTTTATCATGGACGATAGATACTTGGCGGTTTCAGCCAGAATCAGCAAAAAAAATCGGGCACCCTGCACCCTTCCCATTGGAACTTCCCAAACGACTCATACAACTTTACTCGTATGAGGATGATCTAATTGTTGACCCGTTCTGCGGATCAGGAACTACTGCAGTAGCTGCTAAGTCTGCAAACAGACATTATGTTGGGTATGACCTTAATCCGGAATATATATCATTAGCGCAAAAGCGACTACAAGAGGCTTAGGCCACAGCATTAAATCCAGCCAACAACCCTCTTCACCAGTACATCAACAAACGTTTCATCACTATTTTGAAGCTCTGTATCAAATGCGTCTCTACTCCCCACCAATCGATGTGCCAAAAGTAGCTTCGTTAACTCAACATCATCTACCAGATCTTGATACGAATAGTTAGTTATCCCTTCAAGCAAAAGCGTCTCATGGTAGTGCTTAAGCATTGTCTCTTCTTCACTTTTGTGATCTGCTGATAAAGCTGTCGTAATAAAATATGCAACGTCCCAACCAGGCCGACCCTTGCAAAGAAGTTGATAGTCAATCACAACTATCTCACCATTTGGGCGGAACATAATATTATCAAGTCTGTAATCACCGTGAAGTAGTGTCCATGGATCCCGAGCTAATGGAGCTAACAAGTCCTCTAGACGACCTTGAGCATCATCGATCACTTTCATCTTCTCATCCCCTACGAGATCTCCGAATCTGCTAACAAACTCTTCTCGATTTCTCGCATAACTAGCTTGAATTACTTTTGGCAATCGGTTAACGGCCCATATCCGATCAGATACCGCTATGGACTTTTCGCTCATCCAATGATGCGCATGAAATTTAGCGAGTGTCGCTAAAGAAATTAAGGCATCGTCAAGAGAACCACCTTCCACTTGACTTGGAGGCCTGGCATCTGAAATATCTTCAAGAACCAGAACGTATCGACGTAGCTTGGGATTTTTTGAAGCTAGTTCAAGAAATTTCACAGTAAGCCAACTCACTCCACCAAGTGGAAGACGAGTAAAAAGAAAATTAATAACCGATTCCAACCACGGTGTCGGGTCATCATCCATTGCACTGTAAAGAACGTTCGGCATGGGTAAACCCATGTCTGATGAAAGTTCCTGATATGCAGTAACCTCGCGCTCATAAAGCTGCAACCCCTCACCTAAACTACGATTCAAGGGGAGCTTTGAAGGAACCTTAACAATNACTGATGCCGGAAGGTCATCCCTGTTCGCATCCCACGAAAGCAAACAACGATGGATTTCACCAACAAATCCAACGCCAGTTCCGATTACTTCTCGCGACACATCTAAAACGGCAGCCCCGTACTGTTCTTGAAATAAGTCTGTGAACCAATCCGCGGTGAAATCNATGCCTTCTTGAGGAATAAACACTGCTTTTTTCTTTGCCATACCATTCACCAACCAGAGTCGTTTTAAGATTGCCAGAGAAATAACAAATACTCAAAAGATGCCAAACGAAACACAGTCAGATCAACCACATATAGGAACACTGAATGAAGGGTCGCTTCANGCTGACCTCAAACAGTACTATTCGCAACCAGGAGATGTATCTGAAGCTCCACTTAATGGATTTGTGGTTGACTTATTAAGAACGAAGAATAATCAAAAAATCATTATCGAAATCCAAACAACGTCTTTCGCTTCGATGCGAAAAAAACTCAATGCTCTATTGGACACTTACAAAATCACGATCGTCTANCCGATATCAATACATACAACGTTACTGAAACCTGACAAAGNACCCAGGAAATCACCAAAACAAGGAGATCTTTTCACTATTTTCAGCGAATTAGTATCAATCCCAGACTTGCTTCAACATCCCAATTTGTCTTTTGAAGCCGTCCTAGTAAGTGTTAGCAAGATGCAAAGGTATGAAAAGCAATTAAGGAGGAACAGAGGTGGATATAGAACAANTAACACACAACTAGATTCAATNCATGAAACGTATCATTTCCAAAAACTGAAAGATTTTATGGAGCTTTTACCAGATGGGTTGCCTGATGAATTCACCACAGCAGACATATCAAATCTTGGAAATATTTCGCGAAGCACTGCCCAACAGATGGCNTACTGTTTCAGAAAGGCGGGATCAATCGTTGAAATAGGGAAAACAAAAAAGGGGAAAATTTACAAAAAGGTAGTNATTAATCCTCAAGAATGACACGAGCATTAATATCAACGACGTGATTAAAAATTCTCGTCACATACGCTTCCGCCATCGCAGCTCCACGCTCATTTCCAGTATCAAAAGAAGCAATTAACGACATGGCGCCAACCGTGTAATACAAAACTGCTTGTCTGTATCCACGAATCGCATCTTCCAATCCATATTCAATGCCATGCTTTGAAAGACAAGTCAGCCATCGTTCAATATATGACTTCCAGTTCGCTGCAGCTATTTCTCTCGGGACACTATTTCCGATAATGTACGCAAGGTCATTAATNCCTTTTCCACGNAGACANAATTGAAAATCAATAAAAGCGACTTNCTCAGAGCTACTTTCCGAGAAGAAAATATTGTCCAAGCGCGTGTCTGCATGGGCAAAAGTATGCGGTCGCTCAGAGAACATCTCCATGACCTCTTCAAATCGCGGTTCTAACAATGTTGCCACTTCAATACTTTCAGGCATTATACGATCGGCCCACTCTTGTTGAAGGACTGGAAGCCCTGCGCGGTAAATGCCAGGAACAGTAGCCATGTACGCCGGATCATTAGGAACAGGAAGCCAATCCAATGTTTCAAGCTCGGGATTTTCCCACCATTGTGCGTGGAAACCGCTCAATGCATCAATCACACATTCCACCTGTTCATGGGTTGCTCCGACGACTTGATCACCGACAGAAAAATCAGATGACAAGTCCTCTATCAGTAAAACAAATCTTCCGTCATCATCAAGTTGCGAGTAGAAACACTCTGGAATTCGTAGCGAAGATGATTTACCGATACTTCGATAAAAAGAAACTTCCCGACCATAAATACCAAGAGCCTGCGCTACAACAAGATTTTCNGGCTCAACGCACGGTAACTTCACCACCATAGACTTCGGAAAATCCCCCTCAGAAGAGTATGAAATAGTAAGTAATCCAATCTCACCAAAAATTCCAGTACCTTCCCCAATGTTGTCACAGGAAACATCCTCAATTTTTATGCNAGAAAATTTCTCAGACGAAACTAGCACCGACTCCAACCAATCAGNCGTTACTCCTGACAGACCTTCAGGTATATTCATAAACCCTCCTACTTAGGACAGCATTTCAGGACACGCTTGGAAAATCAAAACATCATCACTTTTGCTTACCATCAACTCAAAAGCCAACGATACGATGAAGCTAACATGAATTACATCAAACGAATTCAAAAGAGAGCACGCGAATACAGAGAATCAAAATATCTCTCTGATAATCCTTTAGTGGCTGACCTTCAGAAAGCACTAGAGGCTGATCGCGTTTTAGAAAACTTAGATGACCGAATACTGTACTCCAAAGACGAATCTGTCTTTGAAGGAGGAATAGCTGGCCCAGTCTGTTTTCCGTTATCAACCGAGGAAGTGCAAGCCATCATGAAAATAGCGAAGAAACATGACAGACATGTCATACCACGAGGAGCNGGNAGNGGTCTTGCTGGAGGCGCAATCCNNNTAGGNGCTCCAATNGTCATAGCTATGACNAAAATGAACAACATANTNGAAGTAGANACTGATAACAGAATCGCATGGGTTGAACCAGGAGTCATCAANCTNGANCTAAGCGATTANCTNAAGCCNTTTGGNTTNCANTACGCNCCAGATCCGTCAAGTCAACAGATATGTACTCTTGGAGGAAATGTGGCNAACAATTCNGGNGGCCCTCATTGTTTAGCTGACGGAGTGACTGACACNCANGTTCTNGCNTTAGAAGTTGTACTTCCAAATGGAGATGTCACAATCTTCGGTGGACTCGATGCAGAACCAGCAGGGCTAGACCTCCGAGGAGCATTTATTGGTAGTGAAGGAACCCTAGGAATAACCACTANAATTGCTGTTCGCCTTACTCCAAACCCTGATGACGTTCAAACCCTTCTTATCTCCTTTCCCTCTATGAGAAAGGCCGCTGAAACCGTAAGCGCGATCATTGCTGATGGAATTGTTCCAGCAGCAATGGAAGCAATGGACCAAAAAACAATAGAAGTAATAGAGAAACATATTCCATCGGGATACCCAACTGATGCTGGAGCAGTACTACTCGTAGAAGTTGAAGGATTACCTGACGGAGTAGAGGTGGAGGCTCTTCGTATCGGCGAAATAGCTGAGAATCATGAAGCTACCGACATAAAAATCGCACAAACCTCATACCAAAGAGATGCTCTGTGGAAAGGACGNAAGTCAGCTTTTGGTGCTAGCACGTATTTGGCCCCTAACTATTATCTTCATGACACAGTCGTACCGCGATCGGAACTTGCCAATGTATTAGACAANGTCAATGCTCTCGCGGAAGAAAATAATCTCACGATTATGAATGTATTCCACGCCGGTGACGGAAACCTTCACCCATTACTCGTCTTTGATGCGAGCGAAGCAGGAATGCTAGAACGTGTTCATAAAGTAGCGGCAGAGATTGTAAAAATCTCGCTTGATGCAGGTGGCGTTTTATCTGGTGAGCATGGAATAGGAATTGAAAAGCAAGAATTTATGGAACAATTGTTCACTGATGCTGATTTAGACCACCAAAATAAGCTCCGTAGTGCATTCGACCCTCAATGCCGCATAAATCCNGGAAAAGTTCTACCGACTGGACATTCATGTGCCGATATTCAAACTTTGAACAAAATTCCTGAAGGAACTTGGGTTTAAAAAAGTGTCGAACTCAATAAATAGCAGTGTTGAAACTTTTTGTTCTGAAATAGGAACTGAAGGACCTGTTGCCGTCGAAGGAGGAAAGACAAGATGGAATTTGAATGGATTTCCGTCAGAGAACACCAGNTTCGTAAAAGCACCCGAAGGTATCCTGTCTGCAAAGCCAGATGAGATGATAGTTACTGTACTGACAGGTACTAGCGTTGCCGAATTACATAAAGAGTTAGNTCAACTGGGTCAACGTACCTGCCTTCCGGAGAGGGGAGGAACAATTGGTGGAGCATTAGCAGTTGGAGAGAATGACCTTAGTGTGCTCGGGAAAGGCAGAATACGTGACTCGGTTTTGCAACTCCGCTATGTTTCAGCAGACGGAAAGATCATTACCAGTGGAGCTCCGGTAGTGAAAAATGTGAGTGGATTTAATCTACATAAACTAATGGTGGGGTCATTTGGAACTCTAGGACTATTCGCCGAAGCCACAATACGAACTAACCCCATACCAACAACCAGTAAATGGTTCACTGCAGCATCAAAGGACCCACAAAAAGTTTTTGATAACACATATAAACCATCAGCAATTCTTTGGGATGGAGAAACAGTGTGGGTTCACTTAGAGGGGCACAAACCCGATGTAGAGAAGCAAAAAAACACGCTTTTAGAAATAGGAAATTACGAAGAAGTCGAAGGAGCTCCTGGCTTACCAAGGTACCGGTGGTCTATTCCTCCCGCAGATGTAATAAGAGTTAAACGAAAAGATACTGGCAATTTTGTCGCCTCAATCGGCGTTGGGACTATCTGGGCTGATAAACCACAAAACAGAAAAGAAATAGACCCTGCCATTACTCAAATTACTAATTCTTTAAAAAGAGAGTTCGACCCAACCGGAAGATTGAACCCGGGTAGACACGCATAACAGGCATGAGATATACCAGTTTCCTGATTTGATATGAAAATACAAACAAATCACGGTTATTGTATGAATAAGACGTCTTGACGTGGAAAGGAAAGATAATGGGAAGCATAGGCACAGCTGAACTCATCATCATATTAGTAATTCTTTTGGTTCTCTTCGGCGGCGCAAAGTTGCCATCCCTTGCACGTTCATTAGGGAAAGCTCAAAAAGAATTTAAAGAAGGACAGCGTGAGGAGATTGAATCAGCGGACGATGATTTATAAAACAACTCTTTTAAATATCGGCAATAACTCCATTCGCTTTTAAATTTTCAATATCGTCCTCTGCAAAACCGTATTCATACAACAAGTCCTCAGTGTGCTCACCCAAATGGTCAGTAGACCACTTAATTTCTGGTTGAGTTGTTCCCCATCTGACAGGTGGCTTAGCCATTTTTATTAGCCCAGCATCAGGGTGAACCCATTCATAGATTATTGAATTATTGACTACCTGCGGATCACTAAATACATCGTCCACACTATTTACTTGAGCAGCGGGCACTTCTTCCTCGTGAAGCAACTCCATGATATCTGTTGTTGGGAAACCAATAAACGCGTTATGGAGTAGCGAGCCTAGAATTTCAAAGTGTTCTGGAACCATTCTCTGTTTCGCGGTTGTGAACCGTTCATCATCTATCCACTCTGGATGTCCTAATGCCCTTGATAGACCTGCGAATTCTTTATCCGATGCATAGAAATAGACAAGGTGCCCATCAGCAGTTTGTTGAAGGCGATAAATCTGATAGATCAATGGGCCAGGTTCTACATCATCGCCGAACATTGTGTGCCCCATAAACACATCAGGCCACATCCAATAAATAGCTGAATCAAGCATAGGGATTTCAATATGTTGACCAGCTGATTTACCTGATGCACGAGCGAATAGTGCCGCAGTTATTGCGTTTGATGCAGTTAAGGCAGTTGTCTTATCGCACACAATGGTACGAACAAGGTCAGGAATTGGAATATCAGGACTTTGTTGTATTGAGACCACCCCAGAAACTGATTGCACAATTGGGTCATACACACGCCAGTCTCGATAAGGACCATCAGGGCCAAAACCTGAGATAGATACATAAATAAGATCCGGATTTATCTCTAATAGCGTGTCTGGTCCGATTCCCATCCTGTCAACAGCACCTGGTCGAAAATTCTGAACAATAACATCAGCTGTTTTCACCATTTCTTTTAGGACAGCAATACCATCCGGTTGCGAAAGGTCTAAAGCTATTGATCGTTTCCCACGATTAGCTGACGCATACATCGCTGATATATCACCAACACGAAAACCACCTATTCTCGTGATATCGCCCATACCGAGAGGTTCAACTTTTATAACCTCAGCGCCTTGATCACACAAAACCTGGCATGCCATTGGTCCTGAGATAACAGCAGATATATCAATAACCTTTATTCCATCCAAAGGACCAGACATAGACACCTCCTGTGGAAGAAGAGGCTAGTTCATTGCTTCAATATCGTCACCTTAGTTATTACGATATTTCCTCAAGAAAATTTTTAATTGCATCCGCAACCTCTAATGGTTTTTTACGGTGTACAGAATGACCAGCGTCTTCAACGACTATGGAAGATTTCACATTCAAGTANTTTTCAAAAACTGACATTGAAACTCTGAATCTTTTGTCATGTTCGCCAACAATAACGAGTGTGGGTACCTTAATTTCGCTCAAGGAATCAATCACCCAAGCATCTGTATGTAATGCAGTTGCTTCAGAGCCTTCAGGCAGATCTAGCTTCTTCGCACTTTCAATTACAGAACTGTTCCACTGATCTATAGATTCCTTTTTCCTAAACCCCGGGCCAGCTCCCACAAGAATCAGTGCTTCAACATCTTCAGGGTGAAGAAGACAGTGAGCCAAGGAGAGATACCCTCCCAACGAATGGCCTGCAAGAATCACCTTCTCTTCGGATCTTTCAGTTATTGCTTTTAGGTCACTCAACGTGTGATCACGTGTGTACTGTCCCGGAGGGGGAGCAAATGATTCGCCATGTCCACGTATACTCCAAGCTATACACCGGGTCTGATCCTCTAAATTACTAATAACTCCGTCCCAAGCGTTTCTANTATCTGTCCATCCGTGGGTGAAAACGATGGTGGAACCAGCTCCGGAGTCGTGTATGTCTAAGAAAAAATCATCACCCATGAGTAATTGATCATAGAGCAATTTNTTGAATGAAATGAACTTTGATATCAGACGATGTTGTAATCATCAGAATTAATTTCGCGAGTCTGCTCCCAATACTCCAGAAGCGAGAACGGCCAGTTTTGTGCAGTCCTGCCACTCGCATTTTTGTACCAACTATTCACGTCAGATAAGCCCCATGCCATTCTGCGGTTTCCTTCATCAATGCGTTCATTGTAAGNATCATGCACATCAGGTTTGACATCTATTGAGGTCAGTTGATTTTCAAGGATATGTTTGATGCATTGTGTGATGTAATGCACTTCGCACTCTGAGAAGTAGATGATGCTTCCGTTGATGACAATGTTTGTATTGGGACCGTATAAGAAAAAAAAGTTTGGAAAGTTTGGGGCGACGATACCGAGATACGCTCGTGCATCTCCGTCCCATTGGTCATGTAAATTCACCCCATTGCGCCCTGTGACGGTCATTGGCGTTAAGAAATCAGCTGCTTTAAATCCGGTTCCATAGATAATGGCATCAAAATCTTGTGATCCCTCCGTTTCTGTGGTGATACCTGACGGAGAGATGGACACAATNGGGTCAGTGCATAATTCAACATTGTCNGCATGCAGGGTTTTTGCCCAAAGCCCGTCATCAATTACGAATCGTTTAGCACCCATCGTGTACGTCGGGGTTACTTTGTCTAGAAGGTCAGGCCTGTCAGCGAATTCACTCTCTAAATACATTCGCAAGAGTACGCCTAGCTCATGATTTGCTGCACTAATTGAGCTATCTCCTGGATCTTCCCACGATTCATCAATTTCTAGACGAGATAATAAGCCTTCATGGCTTCGCCAAAAGAGATGTAGNCGAAACCAGTTGTGGTAGTTCGGTATATGTTTAAAGCACCATAAGAGACTCTCTGGCAGACTTTGTTGGTATTGGGGTCTGGGCATTAACCAGTTCGGCGTTCGTTGAAAAATAGTTGTCTGTTCTGCCTGCTCGGCTACACGAGGGATAAATTGGACAGCGCTACATCCAGTTCCTAGTACAGCCACTTTTTTCCCTTCCAGATCGTAGTCATGGTTCCAGCGAGCTGAATGCCATGAAGTNCCTTCAAAGCTTTCCCTTCCAGGAATTTCGGGGTAGGAGGGTTGATTCAGTTGACCTACAGCGCTTATAACTGCTTGGCAGCTAAATGTTTCTTCTACTCCTGCCGTCAAAGTATTTAGCGACCATGTGCTTGAATACTCATCCCAAGTAACTGAAGACACACTTGTGTTAAACCTGATGTTGTCTCGTATTCCAAATTGCGTTGCACAGTCATTGAAATAATTTAACAAAACATCTTGAGTGGAGTGATAATGAGGCCAATCATGCTTTTGCATAAATGAATATGAGTAGACATGGTTGGAGACATCAACCCTGCAACCCGGATATGTATTTTCCAGCCATGTCCCGCCCGTGCCATCGTTCTTTTCAAATAAGACAAAATTAACTCCAGCTTGCTTTAGCCTGTAAGCTGCCAGAATTCCTGACATTCCAGCGCCAATAATAGCTACNGTAAAGTTTTGGTCTGCTGAAAAATCTTGAACATTCCACTCTGGAGATC
Organism: Acidimicrobiaceae bacterium; assembly: GCA_002712325.1. Classification (GTDB taxonomy): domain Bacteria; phylum Actinomycetota; class Acidimicrobiia; order Acidimicrobiales; family UBA8592; genus UBA8592. The sequence goes on from PATH01000010.1 coordinate 28,346, forward strand.
GTAAGTCTGTATTACTAGGGGCTAACTCCTCCATCATCATTTGCAAATATGGACCTTCTAAATCAGTTCCACATGCCCATGACATGATCGACTTTAGGCTCTCAGCGCTTGTAGCTGATTCTATTTTTTTGTTGTCTCGCAGTTGCTTCAAGCCTTCCAACGCACGCACACGAATAGTGGATTGCTCTTCTAATGTTAAGCCACCTTGTTCTTCAAGTGTTTTCGAGGGATCTAAACGAATATCTGAGGGAATGAATGATAAATCTCCAGTTGCAAATGCAATTGATGGAAGTAGAGGCGGAAGTTCAATGCCAGGATCCGCTAACAACATTTCTAATTCCTCATCAGATTCGGTAATAGCAGAAATAGAAGGTGTGAAACTCATAGGTTTAAAAAACATTAATCTCGTCTGCTACTATCATCCACTTTAGATCATCGTTAATTGATCCTTTTCTAATCCAAGCAAAACGTTTTATCCATAAACGATTTAGTATGGAATAATGGCACTGGGGGTCAGATGGGGCAGGCAATNCAAAGTCTTACACCAAAAATAAATAAGNTAATCGTCTGGATTCAAAAGCAGAATCGGACAACAACGATCTTCTTGAATCTGGCAACTTTTGGATTACTTTGGCTTGGCTACTCAACTGTCAGAAGAATCACTGCTGATTCAACTAAAATAGCCGCTGAGAATGCTGTAAATCTTGTTAAATTTCAGGACTGGATGGGCTTCCCAAATGAAGCCACATTGCAGAGCTGGTTTATTGACTCGGAAGTTTTAATAAAGATCGCAAATACGTTCTACTTCGTTATGCATTTCCCATCAATGATTATTTTCTTGCTATGGGTGATGGTTAGAAGGGTTGAGTGGATGCCACAAGTCCGAGCATCTCTTTGCCTAGCAACCTTTTCTGGATTAATCATCCATTTATTATTCCCGTTAATGCCACCAAGGTTAATGGTCTCATATGGTTTTATTGATACAGCCAAAGTTTTCGGTCCGGATCCGTACTCATTAGGAATCGCCAAAGCAGCTAACGAGTTCGCGGCAATGCCTTCCTTACATGTAGGTTGGGCATTACTTATAGCGCTTGCAGCAATACGAATACTTAAAACACCGGCACGCTGGTTGATGCTCCTTCACCCAATACTGACGACCGTCGTTGTCGTTATAACTGCTAACCACTTTTGGCTTGACATCATCGTTGGAGCAATCCTTGCGCTCGTTGGTTGGCAATTAGCAACGAAATATTGGCCAATTAAAACAATAAAGCAAATGAAAGATCAGTTTTTCATGACTGAAGAAGACAGAAAAGTAGCTGAAGAAAAGCTAGAGCAATTTAAAGCGAGCGCTAAATCCCCATCTCATGGTGGGGAGGGCAAAGGAAGTCTGATATAGCATCAGCTCTTCTGTGTAAGAGTTCAACAGTGTCATCCAAGTCACGCCCAATGATGTACCGGCGTTCTTTGACTGCTGCAACAACGAATTCGCCCATTTCATCTAAGTCAGCAACCTTTACATCTCTTCCAGCTTTTTCGAGAAGAGATTTCAACTCTTCAAATGACATAGACTTTCTTCCAGTTCCACCTCTCACACGTTCAAGTTCTTTCGGACGGTTGCGCTGCGAGGTAAACAAACCAGTATTCATTAAACCGCCTGAAGGGTAGAAGACGGAGGCCCCCATATTGTCAGTCTCATCAATCAATTGATGATTTAATGCTTCAGTGAAACAACTGACAGCAGCTTTGCTTGAAGCATAAACCGATGCCATTGGTACTGGAGCAAAGCCACCGTCACCTGACGATGTATTAACAACATGGCCAGGTTCACCAGATTCAATCATTTTCGGAACAAACGCGATAACGCCATTTGCTGGACCAAAAACATTAACCCCAAAGCACCATTTCCAATCGTTAGGTTCGTTTTGCCATGCTTTCCCTCCACCGCCTGAACCAACGCCAGCGTTATTAAAGAGGAGATTACACTTCTTATATTTGCCAAAAACATATTCAGACAAGTCTTCGACAGAACTCTCATCTGAGACGTCTGTGACGTAACCTTCCACAGACCCAAACTCCTGAAATTCTGCAACAGTTTCCTGAATTGGTTGCTCTTCGATATCGGCTATAACGACGGTGCCCCCATTATTCAACAGCGCCTTAACAATGCCTTTCCCAATACCACTCGCTCCACCAGTGACGACAGAAACAGATCCTGCAATATCAATTGGCTCTGGCATTATGCGACTTCCTGAACTTGATTTAAAGGATTCATGCCCGGACAACCTTTAGCATCCTCGGGAATATCCGAATAGGAGATAGGGGTTGAAATTTCATCTTTTGTAGGGCAATACTTTTCAGCTAAAGGCTTTAAAGCCTCAAGGTCAAAATCGTATACTCTTGCAGCGTTTGTTGTTAATAACTTGGTTACATGCCCGAGACTTAAATCGGAAAAGGTTAACCGTAAATGTTCTTTTGTATGTGGATGAGAGCCTTCAATATGTGGGTAATCAGATCCCCACAAGATATTGTCAATTCCGATTTCTGCGCATAGTGGAGCTTCAGTCGGGCGCAGGAAACTTGCCCCAACGTGGCACTGCCGCAACCAATATTCACTGGGCTTCAAACTCAAATGTTCAACAGCCATTCCACCAAAAATTGATTCTGAACCATATTTTGAGTATTTCATCCGATGGTAAAAAGAATCTAATTTCTCTAATGTATCGGGAACCCATGCAGTGCCAGTTTCAGTATTAATCCATCGCAATTCCGGATATCGCTCAAACACACCTGAAAAAATTAGGTGCCATAAGGCGCGTTGTGACCACCAAGAGACTTCCAGCATAAAGACAGCCAAAGACGAAGGAAAATGATTTCCGAAATTTGGGGTAGCTCCCCCTGCATGGTGATTCAATGTCATGTTATTAGCTGCAGCTGCTGCCCAGATTGGCTCATATGATGCTGAATATAATGGTTCAAACGGAGAGTCAGGTGGTGCTCCTGGAACAAGGATTCCGCCTCGTAAACCATTCTCTGCCGCCCACTCAATTTCCTTCACCGATCCTTCTACATCACCGAGAAATATTTGAGCGATGCCTGCTCGTTGAATTGGCGCTTCATCAACGAAATCTTTCAGCCATCTATTATGAGCTCGCAGACCCGCCCACCTATGTTCAAAATTATCGCTGTAAGGAGGCGCCTCAAATTGTGTTGCTGCCTGTGGAGCGAAGGGTGGTTGAGTATTTGGGAAAAGAACAAAAGCTACAACGCCGTCCTCTTGTTGATCTTTCAATCTTCGTTCTGAAGAAAAATTTTTGTCAGCATCTAATTCTGGATCTCCATCAATCCCTACATTTCGTGTAGATCTTCCACGACCAGCGAATAGTGCTTCCTGTTGCTTCGCTGCTTCCTCGCTCGCCGTTGCCCATTCTTCAAAATCGTCATGATATTTCTTTTCTAGATAGGGTTTATAGCCGCGAAGATCTGCTCCACAATGACTATCAGCAGAAATGACGATATGGTGATCGGTTTCGGGGAGTTCAATACTCATACGTTCCTTAATTCTCTAAAGTCCACTCTCTGGCCCACTCCATTCAATTCCATACTCATCGAACCACCATCTTGCGTCACGCTTTGCAGTGGGACTGGTACGCAGCGAAGGATCTTGGTTTAGTTTTTCAGGTGTGGGGCCAACTCTGTTTGCAACTGTGGTTAGTCCCTCAACGTCTAAGTCGTAGCACTCAATAGCATTTAAACCTAGAAGCCGTCGAGTGTCCTCTATTGAAACATCTTGAAAGTCATTCTCTAAACGATGCACAGTGTTTGGCCATGACCCTTCAGGATGAGGGTAATCAGTTCCCCACATCAGAGCATCAATTCCATTTCGGTGTCGTTCACGGATTTCATACCTGCTCATCGTTGAAGCACCTATAAATACGCTATCTCCGAAATATTCGGAAGGAAGTTTTGTTAGTAGCCCCTTCATTCGACTGCTCATCTTCTTTATTTTCCAACTTGCACCAAAATTGACATCTGCTTTCCACAGCAAATCTCCGACCCACCAACTACCACACTCAACAACGCAGTATTTAAGACCAGGGAATTTATCAAACTTCCCACTGAACAATAATTGCCATAATGCTCTATGGGTCCAGAATGCAACTTCTGAAACGTACATGGCTATGTTCTCCCCATAGCTCGGGAAATCTGCTTCTCCCGAATGGGTGTGTATGACTAACCCAGCTTCGGCGCATGCTGCCCAGAACTTATCATAATGATCGGTCCCATAAGGTGGTGCGTCATGCCAAAGAGTAGGAATCATCACCCCTTTTATCCCTGGCTTTCCGGCAAGGGCCTCAACTTCCTTAACTGCTTCATCAACCCCATGAGTTATTGGGACAAGCGCAACTCCTGCACGTCTTGCCGGACTAGTTGCACAGAATTCTTCCAACCATCTGTTATGTGCTCTCGCTCCAGCGTAAGCAAGTCGCGGGTCAGTTATTTGTCCAGCGGCCAGACCTGCCCCAAATGGGGGAGACTCCATACCGGTAACGGCATCACCATCAGCGAAGATGATCTCTCCGGATATACCATCCGCATCTAATTCCTTATCGCGAATATCTGGGTCATACGCTCCTTTGAGCCCTTCAGCATTCTTCCCTTCCCATTCTGCAACATATTCACCGTTTATTTCTTCTGTAAGTCGACGGTTTTCATGGCGTTCAGCCACATATTCATCAAATTCTTCATGCACTGAGGATTCCAAGTACGGTCGGTATTCTTCGCATTGGAGGCCCGCATGTGAATCAGATGAAACAATTATGTATGGGTCATTTGAAAGATTGAGCTCATTAGACATATCATTTCCTTGTAGTACAAAATTAATGAGGTTCATTAATTAGTGTTATTTCAGAATCTTAGTACCTGCTCAAAGAAAATGAAATTTCCATGAGTCATCAAACGAAGCAACATAAAAATGTTTTGATGCACGATATGTAAATAGAGGAACGAAATGAACATCAAAGATATTGATTTACTTGATGCAGATCGATTTGTTCGTATGGAGCATCACGACATGTTTACGACATTGCGAAATGAAGCCCCGCTCTTCTGGCACGACCATCCTGATGGAGGGGGCTTTTGGAATGTTGTTCGACATGAAGATGTTAGAGCTGTTAACCGAGATAATGAGCTGTACTCGAGTGAGGTGGGAGGTATCAGCATTCCCGACCCCACTATTCGGCTCGATGATGGAGGATTTGTTGACCAACGCGGCCTAAACATGCTTTATACTGACCCTCCAAAACACACGCGTTACCGAAGACTGGTTAGTAAAGGTTTCACTCCGAGAATGATGCGCCTACTTGAGCAATACCTCGCTCATCGCGCAACTCTCATTGTTGACAACGTTATCGAAAGTGGTTCTGCTGACTTTGTTGAAGAAATCGCAGCTGAATTACCACTTCAGGCAATAGCCGAAATCATAGGCGTACCTCAAGAAGACAGGCATCTGCTCTTCAAATGGTCAAATGACCTGATAGGAATAGACGATCCGGAGTACGAAGGAGACCCCGGCGTTGCCGCAATGGAGTTGTATGCGTACGCCCATCAACTAGCTGCTGACCGAGGAGTTGACCCTCAGGATGACATTATGACAAAGCTAGTTAATGCAGAAATAGATGGTGATCGTCTAACAGAACTAGAAATAGATGTTTTCATGCTTCTTTTATCGGTCGCTGGTAATGAAACGACAAGAAATGCTACCGCACATGGGATGCATGCCTTGCTCACACATCCAGAGCAGTTCTCGCTTCTTAAATCTGATCCAAATAAATATATGGATACAGCTGTAGACGAAATTATTCGTTGGGCAAGTCCCGTTCTTCATTTCCGCCGCACAACGACAGCAGACACAGAACTGCTTGGTCAAGAAATTCCTAAAGATACTCGAGTCGTTATGTGGTACATCTCAGCTAACAGAGACTCTGATGTCTTTGCAGACCCATTTACTTTCGATATAACTCGTACACCAAATGATCACATTGCTTTCGGAGGTGGAGGAGCTCATTACTGTTTGGGAGCAAATCTAGCTAGAGCAGAACTACGACTAATCTTTCAAGAAATTGCGCTTCGTATGCCCGATATGAAACTGGAAGGTGAGCCTGAACGGCTTCGCTCAAACTTTATTGGTGGAATAAAACATCTTCCAGTCAGTTGGACACCA